>NZ_JBHUYK010000039.1:0-54125 GCF_042668615.1 Nocardia sp. NPDC057272
GCAGACATCCTGCCGGCCCGGTGCTGTTTCTTTGTGCACAGCCTCTGGGTTCGACTCGATCCAATCGGATCGAGTCCGTCACCGCCGTGATGCAGCCTGGTAGTCGTGACCGCCGACGTAGAACGTGTGGCCGTCCACGACCGCGTCGGTGCCGGCCTGAACGATCACGCGCGCGAAGTCCTCGACCGTGGGCAACGGGCCTGCCGCGCGGCGGGACTCGACACTGCCCGGGTCGCGCCGTTCCAGCAGCCGGACGATGATCGTCCCGTCGATCATGTCGCCGGACACCACCGTGAAACCGACTCCCCGCTCCCGGAATTCAGGAATCAGCGCCCGGAGCGCGTCTTCGCCGGCCCGCTTGCTCCGCGCGATCGGCGTGTAGCCCTGTGGCACATCGGCGTTCTCGTGGATGAAGTGCGCCTGATGGCTGGTGACGAACACGATCCGGCCGCCCTCGGACATCAGCGGCAGCATCGCCGTGGCCAGGTTCACCTGGGCGTCCCGGTTGAGCCGCAGCGCGTACCCCGGATCGGCATCTCGCTCGAGCCCGCCGGATGCGTTGAGCACCAGGGTATCCAGCCGCCCGAACGTCCGGCCGATCTCCTCGACCATCGTCTCGACAGCCGCGGGATCGGAGACATCGGCGCCGAGCACCGAGGCGCTCCCACCCGCCGTCACGATCCCGTCCACGACATCCTGGGCCCGCTTGCGCTTCTCCCGGAAATTCACGACGACATGTGCCCCGGCCGCGCCGAACTGCGCCGCCGCCTCCGCTCCGATCCCCCGCGAGGCCCCGGTGACCAGCACGATCCGCTGATCTTGCCGCACTGTCGAATCCATCGTCGATCTCCTCGTCCATCCCCGACCGGCCATCGTGCTTCTGATTCAGAAGCAACTATCGTGCTTCTGAATGAGAAGCGCAACCGGCGACGAGCCCTCGCCAGCGATCCTGGCCGCGATCGACCTACTCGGCCAGCGCTGGATGCTGCGCGTGATCTGGGAACTGGAGCCCGGCCCCCTCGGCTTCCTCGACCTCCGCCGGCGGATGGGCAACTGCTCGTCGAGCATGCTCTCGGACCGGCTCCAGCAACTCCAGTCCGCGGCGCTGATCCGCAAGAACGGCCAGCGCGGCGCCTACGAGCTCACCACCGAGGGCGCCCTCCTCGCCGAATCCCTCCAGCCCCTGTGGGACTGGTCCGAGAACCGGACCCCCACCGGCGACGGCAACGGGCGAATCCCCTGGCGGCCCGACCGCTAGTCCGCCGACCCTCGAAAACTCGCTGGACAGGGGCGATATAACTGGCTGATGAGCGAGGATGCGGCGGCGTTGTTCTGCGATACCGGTATGGCCGGTCGGATCGAACGGATGGAGACCGAGGCCATTGCCGGTGGAGTGCGCGCCGGACTACACCGGGCCACCCCGGCCGCGGGCGGGTTCACACAGGAGATCGCCGGTGGCGCAGCGTGTTTCGCCGGGCCGAACTCGCCGTTGAACAAGGTGGTCGGTGTCGGCTTCGCCGGGGTGCCCTCGACGGCGCAGTGGGAGGCGGTCGAACAGGCTTATGCCGAGGTCGGGGCGCCGGTCCAGGTCGAGCTGGCTCATCTCGCCGACCCGCGGATCGGCGCCGAACTGACCGCGCGCGGGTATCGGCTGACATCCTTCGAAAACGTGCTCGGCCTGCGTCTGCGCGGCCGTGCGTGGCCGGTTCCGCAGTCGGTCGAGGTGCGCCGTGACGACAACGACTTGGATACCTGGCTCGATATCGTCGTCGACGGCTTCGCCCACCCCGACGACGACGGCCTACCCGCCACCGAGGACTTCCCTCGCGACATCCTCGCCACCGCCGTCCGAGATCTGGCTGCCACCAACAACACCCACCGCTATCTGGCCTACCGCGCGGGCAAACCCGCGGGCGGCGCCAGCCTTCGCACGAACGGCGGCATCGCCGCTCTCGCCGGGGCTGCGACGCTCCCCGAGCACCGTCGACAGGGCGTCCAGACAGCGCTGCTCTCCACCCGGCTCAACGCGGCGGCCGCGGCCGACTGCGACCTCGCGGTCGTCACCACCCAGCCCGGATCGAAATCCCAGCAGAACTCCCAGTCCCAAGGCTTCGCTCTGCTCTACACCCGAGCGGTGCTGGTCAAAGATCCCGCCTGATCCGTCCTACTCGATGCGGATCTCTTCGACGGTGGGGCCCTTGGCCGAGAGGCCGCTCACCAGCAGGGCATAGATCGCGACGATGAGGACGGGCGCGGCCAGGGGCGCCCAGATCAGCTGGACGGGTACCCAGGCCGCGGTGGCGGCGGCGATGGTGAACAGGACCGCGCCGCCCACCGAGGGGATGGTGGTGGGGACCACGCCCTCGGGGGCGTGCAGCACGGCAGCGTTCAGCAGGTAGGTGGTTGCGACAAGTCCTGTTGCGGCTGCGGCTATGACGCCGACGTCGGCGAAGGCGAGAGCGGCGATGGTGATCAGCACCGCGCCGACCGAGGCCGGGCGCCACCACCAGCTCGCGATCACCAGCGCCAGCGCGGGCACCCCGGCGAGGGGATTGATCAGCGCGACCGCGGCGACCAGGAGCAGACCGGCCAGCAGGGCAAGAAATCTCGTCATCGGCGTACCCGTACTGCTCGGCGGTGTTCGGGGAGCAGGCGCATGGCCTGGTCCAGGCGGGTGCCTTCGGGCCAGGCGATGATGTCGACGCCGACGGTGCCCATGTCCCGATACATCGAGGCGCGCTCGAGCTGCCACATCTTGGCCATGGTCGGGTCGAGGCCGTCCTCGAAGGGTGTACCGCGCAGGACGTCGACCGCGACCACCACGTGGCCGCGTTTGCGCAGGTCGATCAGGGCCAGCGCGAACTGGGTGTCGAGCAGGGTGGAGAAGGCCACCACGATCGCGCCGATCGGCACGGCGGCGTGCGGTGCGAGAGTGCCGGTGGTCTCGACGTGTTCGTCGCCGACGCCCAGGACCGTGTCGACGATGCGATAGAACTGTCTGCGGCCGATGTCGGGGCGCAGCCAGCGCGGCGATTCACCGAGGCAGACCACGGCGGTGCGGTCGCCGGATTGCAGGGTCGACTGCACCACCTGGGCCGCGCCGCGCACCGACAGTTCCAGCGAAGCGCTGGCGGGCCCGGGCGCCTGCAAGGACGTGTCGACCATGACCACCACATCGGCGGAGCGGTTGGTGAACCGCTGGGTGACGTAGAGCCTGCCGCGCCGCGCGCTCACCGGCCAGTTGACGGCGCGCAATTGATCGCCCGGCGTGTAGGCGCGGATGTCGGCGTATTCGACGCCGGGGCCGTGCCGACGGGTCAGGTGGGTACCGATGCGGTCGGGCAGTTCGGTGCGCGGCATGCGCATTCGCTGCGGATCGGCGATGGGATACACGTAGAGCTTGGCCGCGGGCAGCTCGGTGGTCGCGACCGCGAGACCGGCCGGGCTCAGCGCGGAAACCTTCACCTGCACCGGATACCGGCCCCAGCGGGTGGCCGAGAGCCCGAGCCGCATGCCCGCGGGCGCACCGCCGGAATCGTGGGCTTCCTCGACCTCGAGTTCCAGGCCGGGCATCGGCAGGGCGGTCATCCGCAGCAGCGCGTGCCCGCTCTCGACGAACGCGACCGCGCTGCAACCGATCACCTCGTTCTCGAAACAGCGCACGGTGCCGCTGCCGTCGACCTGGACCCTGGTCGGCGCCTGCTGCCACGGCGCGGTGGCGAGCACGCCGAGCATCGGCGCCGCGAAGACGACCAGCTGCCACTGCCCCAGCAGCACCGCGACGACCAGTGCCGCTGCCGCGCAACCGGCCAGGATGAACACCAGCGGCGCGGGCCGCCACCGGAGGTCGACCTCGACCGTTCTGGATTCGTCGCGGTGCTTCATGTGCTCGTGGCGCGGGGCACCGGTAGCCGGCGGAGTAGCTCGGTGATGACGTCCTCGCCGCGGATACGACGCACCCACATTTCGGGGCGCAACGTGATGCGATGCGACATCGCCGCCACCGCGAGGGCTTTCACGTCTTCGGGAATCACGTAGTCGCGCCCGAGGAGCAACGCCCTCGCCCGCGACATCTGCACCAGGTCGAGTTCGGCGCGCGGGCTGGCGCCGACTTCCACCTGCGGGTGGCTGCGGGTGGCCGAGGCCAGCGCGACGACGTAGCTCACCACGTCGGGGTGCACGGTGACGAACTCGACCGACTGACGCATCTCCATCAGCCCCTGCGCGTCGACCACCTGGCCCACTTGCGGTGCGGTGGAACCGCGTTCGAGCCTGCGCCGGATCATCTGCGTCTCGTCGGCCTCGGAGAGGTAGCCGAGACGCAGCTGGATGGCGAAGCGGTCGAGCTGGGCCTCGGGCAGCGGGTAGGTGCCCTCGTACTCGATCGGGTTGTCGGTGGCCAGCACCACGAACGGCTGTGGGAGCAGGAAGGTTTCGCCGTCGATGCTCACCTGACCCTCGGCCATCGCTTCCAGCAGCGCAGCCTGGGTCTTGGGCGGAGTGCGGTTGATCTCGTCGGCGAGCAGCACATTGGTGAACACCGGACCGCGACGGAAGTTGAACCGGCCCGACGCCATGTCATAGATCGTCGAACCGAGCAGGTCGGCGGGCAGTAGATCGGGCGTGAACTGCACGCGGGTGAAGTCCAGGCCGAGCGCGGCCGCGAAAGAGCGCGCGATCAGGGTCTTTCCGAGGCCCGGCAGGTCCTCGATGAGTACGTGGCCTCCGGCCAGCACGGCAATCATGATGAGCTGCATCTCATCTCGCTTGCCGACCACGACACGGCCCAGCTCACGCAGTACGGCATCGGAGCGCTGGACGGTCACGTTCAACGGCATTGTCATCGGTGGCCTCTAACCCCTCACATCGTCTGCAAACGGCGCAGGATCTCGTCCAGCGCCTCTCTACCCGGTGCGCGACCGGTGTGATCGCGCAACGCGGAGTTCGCCGGATCCACCCAGCGCCACAGTTCAGGTCCGAACTGCAGCTGACCGGCGGCCTCGGTGGCCCGGCGATTCTTGGAAACTCTGAGCCCGGTGGACAGCTCGAATTCCTTGGCGAGCAGTGGCCGCAGGTGGCGGTCCCAGTCGGCGCGGGTGCCGTCGGCGCGGGCGGTGAGCATCTCGGCGCGCGCGTGCCAGCGACCGAGCATCTCGGCCGGACCGTTGTCGATGTACTCGGTGAGCGGTTCCTCGCGGATCACGCGGTGCCGCAACGACCAGACCAGCATCGCGAGCGCGGCGGCCACCGGCACGGCGACCGCGAGCAGCACCGAGTCACGATCAAGACGCACCAACGTCACTTCGATCACCGCGACCGCGAGCACGGCCGTCACAATCACCGAAGTCCGGTTCACGCTGAGCCCTCCTGGCATGCTCGGGCGACCTGCGTGGTGACGCGAGCTACCGACTCCGGTCCGCTCATGCGGTATCCATTCGGCATGCTCGGGCGCCCTGCGTGGTCACACTTCGCTACCGCCTCCGGGCGCTGACCGCTCATGCCGTCACCAGCCTGCGCTGCAGGTCCGTGAGGACGATGCGCAGCAGTTGTTCGGCGCGCATGCGCTGCCATTCGAGCATCGAGTGCGGGCTGAACCGCGCCTCCTCGAACAGCGCGACCAGCTCGCGGGCCGAGGCATCGTGCAGCACACCGCTTTCGAAGGCCCTGGCCAGCACCTCCATCGGGGTGTCCGAGGCCAGCGGGCGGGCGGCGCGGTCGCTGGACAGACCGCGCTCCATCGCCACATAGCAGGCGATGATGGCGGTGCGCGGATCCTGGCCCGGGGCGTTCATCGCCGCGAGGCCCATTTCGGCGGCGCGCGTGAGGGAGTCGACTTCGCTGGCGGACGGTTCGTCCTCGACGGGCGCGACGGGGGCCGGTTCACGACGCGCGGCGACAGCCACGACGACCAGGCCGACCAGCGCGACCACGATCAGCACGATGGCCAGGATCGCCGCGATCACCAGGGCGGTGCCGGTGAGTTCGGTGGGTCCGGTGGTGGGGTCCGCGGCATGGGTGTCGGTCGTGGGGACGGGGCCGGAGCCCTCGGTGAGCGTCTCGGAGGCCGGGCGCATCGGGCGGGCGCCGGGCAGCAGGAACAGTGCGGTGACCCCGCCTGCGAAGATCAGTGCCACCGCGGCGACGGCGACCGGGACCAGCAGCGCCATCCGACGCCACTGGATGCGCGGCATGGCGTCGCGTTCGGCTTCCGGCATCGCCAGCGGCAGGCGATGCTGGCTGGCGATCACGCCCGCGACCAGGATGACGATCGAGACCAGCAGCAACACCGGCATCACGGCGATGAGCAGCGGAGAAGGGGCTCCGGTCGAGGTCGCGCCGGAGCCGGGCAGCGTGCCCTGCAACGCGATCGTCGAAGCGACGACCAGTGCGATCACGACAATCGCCCGCGTAATGGGCTGATTCACCCCGATCACAGCTGTACCACCAAACCCCAGAGACTGCACAAAACAGCCACATAGTTACATGCCGAGTGGTCCGCTCGAGAGGAAATCGATGCTTTTGGACCCCTCCCCTCTTATTGTCCCCCCGCGATCAAGGGCTTGCTACGCAGTGCGAACGTCTGACACGCCAGTTAATGGCAACTCACCGAGACGGCTGGCGGTGCGAGCCAGATCGGGAATCGCGGGGACCCCGGCGGTCAGGTCGTACGGGCGCTCCGGGGCATGGACGGTGAACGGGAGATCGGCGTCGTAGAGGACATCGACGAGATTCACCAGGCGCATCGACCAGTCCGGCGGGACCGCGCGCAGTGGCGGGACCTCGCGCAGGGTCCAGTGGCGGTAGCGCTCGGTGAGGCGGAGGTAGTCGGCGGCGCTGGTGGGGGCGGCGCAGATGTCGTGGAAGTCGAGGGTGATGGCATCGGTGGCGGCGTGGGCGCGGATGGTCCGGCCGTTGCCGAGGGGCACGTCGACGGGGCCGACACCCTTCAGGGGTCCGGTACCCACCGTGAGCACATAGCGGCCCGCGAGGAAGCCGGTGTCGCGGTGGGGCGTGCGGGTGCGGTAGTCGAGTGGTCCATCGAGAGCGACCGTGTCGAGGTGGGCGAGGATCAACTCGATGGTGGGCAGGAACGCGTCGTGGAACAGCGGGTTGGGCAGGAGCTCCTGGGGCCGGTAGTTCGAGGTGACCACGAGGGTGCGGTGGCCGGCGAAGAGGGCTTCGAGCATGCGGGCGACGAGCATGGCATCGCCGATATCGGTGACGTGGAATTCGTCGAAACAGACCAGGTCGGCGTCGCCGAGGAGTTCGTCGATGGCACGTTCGATCGAACCCAGGGTGTGCGTGGCGGTATGGAGGGCGGCGAAGAAGCTGTGGAAGTGGAAGCGGCGCTTGAGCCGTGTCTCGACCGCGCCGAAGAACCGGTCCATCACCATGGTCTTGCCGCGGCCCGGTCGGCCGTGCAGGTAGATGCCGCCGCGACCGGCCCGCCGACCGCCGCTGTCAGCGAGGCGCGGGAGCGGGATGCCGAACGGGCCGGTGCGTCGAGCGGGGTGCCCACGGTGTGCGAGGTGCCCGTCGACCGGGTCGAGCAGTGATTCGAGCGCGTGCAGGGCCGCTTGCTGTGCGGGGTCGAGCACCACGGTGTCGGGTTTCATGCGAGCCTCCTCGTTCCTCTACATTTGTAGAGGATGGCTGTCGCCGACGGCCAGGAGAGGTGACGATGTCCACAGACCGGCGGGCACAGATCGTGGCGGGCGCCATCGAACTCATCGCGACCCGGGGAATCCGCGCGCTCACCCACCGCGCGCTGGACAACCAGCTGGCCCTGCCGGCGGGTTCGACCTCGTACTACTTCCGCACCCGACGAGCCCTGATCGAGGCGGTGGCCGACGGGATCACCACTCGCTCACGCGCGGATTTCGTTGCCGCGCAGTACGAATCAACGACCCACCCGGAAGATCTGACGCAGGACGCGCGCGAAGAATCAGCAAGTCCGCCGATGGATCCCGTGCAGGTCGCGCACGACATCGCGACCTGGCTCGATCAGCTGCTCCTCCATCGCCGCAACGAGCTGATCGCCCGGCACGCCCTGATCATCGAGGTCCTGTCCGACCCAGAACTGCACGCTCGCCTGGCAGGCAGCCTGTTCTCCCTGGACCGCGCGACAGACCTGTTCAGCGCCCTCGGCGCCGCCGAACCACGCGAGTGGGCCCACGACTTCCTCGCACTGCTGGAAGGACTCGTCTTCGATCGGTTCGCGGGACTGCGCGCGGGATCAGCGGGCACCGTCGACCAGCTCGCCCGGCCACTGGCCGATTTCCTGAAGAGCGGTCAGTCCCGCCAGCCGAATTCGGAATAGGTGGCGGTCGAATTCAGCGCGGCTAATCCGAGCGCGGAATACTCGATCAGGTCGGCGGGCAACTCGGTCAGCGGAAACCATTGCAATGCATAGCATTTATCGGGTTCCCGATTGAAAGGCTCACCGCGCCAAACCTCGACGCGGAAGAACAGACCGAGGCGGGAGTCGCGCCCGGGGGCGGTGACGTGGGCGACGTGGAACAGCCGCAGGGCGGTGGGATCGATGTCGACCCCGACCTCCTCCGCGGCTTCACGGACCGCTGCCGCCGCCACCGACTCGCCGGCTTCGACCTTTCCCGACGGCAGGTGCCAGCGGTGATCGAACTCGTCGCCGCTGCGGCGCAGGCTCAGCAGAACCTCGTCACCGCGGATCAGCAGGACGTGCACGTCGACCAGGTGGCGGGGAGTCACCCGGTCGAGCGTACGAGGCTACGACGTCAGGACGAGTCCGGAGGTGGGAACGCCGGTGCCCGCGGTGACCAGGATGCGTTCCAGGGCCTCGACCTGGTTGACCGAGGTGCCGCGGATCTGGCGGACCGCTTCGGCGATGCCGTTCATGCCGTGGATATAGGCCTCACCGAGCTGGCCGCCATGGGTGTTGAGCGGAAGGCGGCCGCCGAGCTCGATGGCGCCGTCGGCGATGAAGTTCCTGGCTTCGCCACGGGGGCAGAAGCCCAGTTCCTCGAGCTGCATGAGGACGAACGGGGTGAAGTGGTCGTAGAGGATCGCGGCCTGCATGTCGGCGGCGGTCAGGCCGCTCTGCGCCCACAGCTGGTCGCCGACGAGACCCATTTCCGGCAGGCCGGTCATGGCGTCGCGGTAGTAGCTGGTCATCACGTACTGGTCGGCGCCGCTGCCCTGTGCGGCGGCCGCGATGATCGCGGGGCGCTGCGGCAGGTCGCGGGCGCGTTCGACGCTGGTGACCACGATGGCGACGCCGCCGTCGGACTCCTGGCAGCAGTCGAGCAGGTGCAGCGGTTCGGCGATCCAGCGCGAATCCTGATGCTGTTCCAGGGTGATCGGCTTGCCGTAGAAGAAGGCGTTGGGGTTCACCGCGGCGTGCTTGCGGTCGGCGACCGCCACCGCCCCGAAATCGGCACTGGTCGCGCCGGTGACGTGCATGTACCGGCGGGCGACCATCGCGACCTGCGCGGCGGGCGTGCCGAGCCCCTGCGGGTAGGCCCAGCCCGCGTCGATCCCCGACGACGTGGGCGCGGCGGCCAGCGCGGGCGAGAACTGACCGAACCGGGCGCCGGATCGTTCGTTGAACGCGCGATAGGCCACCACGACATCGGCCACCCCGGTGGCCACGGCCATCGCGGCCTGCTGCACAGTCGCGCAGGCCGCGCCGCCGCCGTATCCGATGTGGCTGAAGAACTTCAGGCTCGGAATGCCGACCGCCCTGGCCACCGCGGCCTGGGTGTTGGTGTCCATGGTGAACGTGGTGAGGCCGTCCACATCGGCGGGCGTGAGACCCGCGTCGGCCAGCGCCGCGCTGACAGCCTCCGCGGCCAACCGCAATTCGCTGCGACCGGAGTCCTTCGAGAAGTCGGTGGCACCGATGCCGACGATGGCGGCGCGACCGGAAAGGCCGGCGGATTCGGCGGAGGTGGTGCTCATTTCGGCTCCAGATCGGGAAGGGCGATGACGGCCGTGGCGGTGATGTGCTCGCCGAGGCTGTCTTTGCCGTGCACGTCGATGGTGACCTGGGTGCCGTCGATCTCGGTGACCGTGCCGGAAAGGGTCAGGGTGTCACCGGCGTACAGCGGCACGCCGAGACGAAGAGCGATGCGCTTGACCAGCGCACGCGGACCGGCCCAGTCGGTGACGAAGCGCTGCACCAGACCGGTGTCGGTGAGGATGTTGACGAAGATGTCGCTCGACCCGCGCTCGACCGCCTTGTCGCGGTCGTGGTGCACATCCTGGAAGTCCCTGGTGGCCAGGGCGGTGCTGATCACGAAGGTGGGATCGGCGTGAATCGCCAACTCCGGCAGCACAGTTCCCACCGCGAGGGTGGCGAGTTCGACCGTGGGGGTCATCGAGGCGTCCTTTGCGGTCATCACACGGCCTGCCAGTACGGCAGCACGGTTCCGTCGGCGAGCTTTTCGAAGGCGACGCGGACGGGCACGTCGATGGCGACGTCCGCCGGGTCGATGCCCCGCAGTTCGCCGAGCACGCGCACGCCTTCGTCGAGTTCCACCAGGGCTACGACGAAGGGCAGGTCGCGACCGGGCACCTTCGGCGCATGGTGCACCACGAAGCTGAACACCGTGCCGGTGCCCGCCGCCACGACGTAGTCGGTGGGCTCCGCCTTGTCCTGCCAGAGGGCCGGAATCGGCGGGTGCCGCAGCGAACCGTCGGGCAGCCGCTGGATCCGCAGCTCGCCGATTTCGGTACCGGCCCAGAAGAATTCGGTGTCGCGCGAGATCACCGGGCCGACCCGCCCCTCGGGCGCTGTCTCGATACCGTCCGCCACGGGCTGCGCGGCGGCCGTGCCGGGTGCGAACTTCAGCAGCCGGAACAGCATTTCGGTGACCACCTCGTCGCCGACCGACCAGGTGGTGGCGTAGGTGAGGAACCAGCCGTCGCCCAGCCCGGTTCGCTTGGGGCCCTTGACTTCGGCCAGCTTGCTGGTGACCTGCACCTGTTCGCCGGGCCGCACGTAACGGTGGTAGGTCTGCTCGCAGTTGGTGGCGACGACCGAGGTGTAGCCCGCCGCGTCGAACAGCTCGTTGGCGAGATTCATCGGGTCGTCGGCGGCACGGACACCGTGCAGACCCTGCATGGTCCACACCTGAGCCATCGCGGGCGGCGCGACGATGCCGGGATGGCCCGCTGCCCTGGCGGCTTCGTCGTCGACGTAGATCGGGTTGGCGTCGCCGAGGGCCTCGACCCAGTTGTGGATCATCGGCTGGTTCACCGGATCACGACCGGCGCGCGGCGCCGACTCCCCCGCCGCGACGATCTTCGCCGCGCCCTCTGCGAGTTCTGCTGCGGTGAGGGATTCCGGCACGCGCCGCTCCTTGTTCATCGGGGTACGCGCGGCAGTTCGAGGCCGGCCGAGGCCACCAGTTCGCGCATGATCTCGTTCACGCCGCCGCCGAAGGTGACGACGAGGTTCTGCTTGGTGCGCCGATCCAGCCAGCCGAGCAATTCGGCGGTGCCGGGCTCGGCCGGGTCGCCGTAGCGGCCGATGATCTCCTCGACCACCCGGCCCGCTTCCTGCAGCGACTCGGTGGAGAAGATCTTGGTGGCCGAGGCGTCGGCGATCACCGCGTTCTGCGCCGCCGAGGTGTCGGCCGCCGCGACCTGCCAGTTCAGCAATTCGTTGAGCCGCACCATGGTCCGCACCCGGCCGAGCGCGCGCCGAACCTCGGGCTCGCCGAGCAGGCCGTGCTGGGCAGACCAGTCGCGCAGGCGGTCGTAGAGCTGTTCGATCTTGCCCGACGGGCCGAGGCTGACCCGCTCGTGGTTGAGCTGGGTGGTGATCAGCCGCCAGCCGCGGTTCTCCTCGCCGACCAGCATGTCCGCGGGCACCCGCACGTCGTCGAAGTAGGTGGCGTTGGTGTGGTGGGCGCCGTCGCAGGTGATGATCGGAGTCCAGGAGTAGCCGGGGTCCTTGGTATCGACGATGAGGATCGTGATGCCGCGGTGGCGGGACTCGACCGTGCCGGTGCGGCACGCCGTCCAGACGTAGTCGGCCTCGTGGGCGCCGGTGGTGAAGATCTTCTGCCCGTTGACGATCCAGTCACCGTCGTCGTCGCGTACCGCGGTGGTGCGCAGCGCGGCGAGGTCGGTGCCCGCCGACGGTTCGGAGTAGCCGATGGCGAAATGGATGTCACCGGACAGGATTCCGGGCAGGAATTTCTTCTTCTGCGCGTCGGTGCCGTACTTCTGCAAGGTGGGCCCCACGGTCAGCAAGGTGACCAGCGGCAGCGGGACATCGGCGCGGACGGCCTCGTTGAAGAAGATCTGCTGTTCCATCGGGCCGAACCCCTGGCCGCCGAACTCCTTGGGCCAGCCGACTCCGAGCCAGCCGTCGCGGCCCATCCGGCGCACCACCTCGCGGTAGGTGTCGCCGTGCCGGTCCACCGCCATCGCCGCGGCCTCGGCCGGGCTGATGAGATCGGCGAAATAGGAACGCAATTCTTCGCGCAACCGCCGCTGTTCGGCGGTCAGATCGATGAACATCTTGCTCCCAGAAGGTCGAGCCGCAGACCCGCACCGCCGAGGAGCCGGGCGAGGTCTTTGGCCTGCGAGTAGTAGCGGTGCATCGGGTGGGTGATATCCACACCCAGTCCACCGTGCAGGTGGTGACATTTCTGCATGGCGCGCGGAACTTCGGCCGCGGCCCAGTAGGCGAGCACGTCGAGGTCCTCGTCGATGCGGTACTGGTGCTGGGGCGAGAGGTCCGGCTGCGCCAACGCCCAGCACGCCGACTCCGCGGCCACGTGCAGCGTGCGCGAGACCACGTACAGGTCCGCGATCTGCTGAGCCACGGCCTGGAATTCGGCCAGCGGCCTGCCGAACTGTTCCCTGGTGCGCACGTGCTCGGCGGTGAGCGTGAGCGCGCCCTTCAACAGGCCGTCGGCGACCGCGCCGATACAGGCCAGCGCGTGGCGGTGCAGGACGGGCAGCGCGTCGGGCAGCAGCTGGTCGGCCGGGATCTCGACGTCGTCGAGGACCAGCGTCGCCTCCGGGATGCCCGCCGAGCCCGCCACCGGGATGATCTCGAGCCCCGGCGCGACGGAATCGACCAGTGCCACACCGGCATCGGTGGGCACCAGAATCCACCGTGCCTGCTCGGCGTAGATCACGCCGGACTTGCGCCCGGTGATCCGCACCGTGTCGCCCGCGCGCACGGCCTCGGTGGTGGGCGCGGTGGTGAACGGCGCGCCCGGTTCGTTGAGCGCGGCCGTGAGCACGGTGCCCTTGCCGACCTCGGCGAGCACCCGTTCGGCCAGTTCGTCCGACAGCACACCGAGCAGCGGCAGCACACCGAACCCGAAGGTCGGCAGCGCCGGGACCGCCGCGGCATCGGTGGCCAGCTCCATGAGCAGGGCCGATACCTCGAGCAGTCCCATACCGTCGCCGCCGAACCGTTCCGGCACCGGCACGGCGAGCAGACCGGAGTCGACCAGGCTCGGCCACAGGGCCATATCCCTGGCCGGCTCACGTTCGAGCAGGCTTACCACTACCTCGGCTACGGCGTCGGCGCTTTCGTCGCGGGTGAAATCCACGGCGTCCTCCCTCATCGAGCTAACTGTCCGCATCGCGCGGCAGGCCGAGAATTCGTTCGGCGGCCACGGTCAACAGGATCTGCTCGGTACCGCCCGCAATCGAGAGACACCGCGTAAGCAGGAATTCTTTCAGAGCATCACTGTCCAGGGAACCTTCTTGGCCGACCAGTTCCAGCGCGTATTCCGCCAGCTCCTGCCGATGCCGGACACCGACCAGTTTGCGGACACCGGCTTGGGCGCCCGCGTCGACGCCCGCCATCGTCGCCACCGCGATCCGCTGTTCCAGCAATGATCCAGCAACCGAGGACGTGATCAGCGCGCCGAAACGGTCCTCACGCAGTTCTGTTCCCCATCCACCGACCGGAAAACGGTCGAGCAGGGCTTCGAGCGCGCCACCGATACCGCCGCCGCCCATCGCGACCCGCTCCGCCGACAGCGTGGTGCGCGCGATCTTCCAGCCGTTGTTCAGTGCGCCGACCAGGCAATCGTCGGGCACGAACACGTCATCGAGGAAGACCTCGCTGAACTTCTCCTCGCCGGTGATCTGCACCAGCGGCCGCACCTGCACGCCCGCGGCGCGCATATCGACGAGGAAGTAGCTGATGCCGCGATGCTTGGCCGCGGCCGGATCGGTACGGGCCAGGCAGATGCCCCAGTTCGCGGTGGAGCCGAGCGAGGTCCACACCTTCTGGCCGCGCAGCACCCAGCCGCCGTCGACCTTCTCGGCGGTGGTGCGCAGAGCGGCGAGATCGGAACCCGCGCCCGGCTCGCTGAACAGCTGACACCAGATGACCTCGCCGTACAGGGTCGGCCAGACGTAGCGTTCGATTTGCTCCTCGGTGCCGAAGCGCAACAGCGTCGGCACAGCCCAGCCCGCGACGGCGAGGTCGGGGGTCGTCAGCTCGGCGCGACGGAGCTGTTCGGCGATCTGCAGGCAGGTCATCGGATCGGCGGCACGGCCGTAGGGCCGCGGCCAGTGCGGCATCACCATGCCCGCTTCCACCAGCGCGCGAACCTGGTCGGCGGGCTCGAGGGCGGCGATCGCGGCGACCTCGTCCGCCAGCGCGGTGTCGACGGCGGCGTCGCCGAGCACCCGTTCGGCGCCGGTGGTGCGGCGCCGGCCTGCCCTGGTGAGCTCGGCCACACGGGCGCGCCAGCGCGGCGAACCACCGAGGAGCTGGCGCAGCGAGCTCGCCCGGCGCAGGTAGAAGTGCGCGTCGTGTTCCCAGGTGAAGCCGATGCCGCCGAGTACCTGGATGGCGTCCTTGGCGTTGTCGACGGCGGCGTCGAGGGCCACCGAGGCGGCCACAGCCGCGGCGATCGGAAGCTCGTCGCCGCCCTCGTCGATCGCGGCGGCGGCGTCGGCGGCGACCGCGCGGATCAGCTCGGTGCGGCACAGCATCCAGGCGCACAGGTGCTTGATCGCCTGGAAGCTGCCGATCGGCTTGCCGAATTGTTCACGGACACGGGCATATTCGACCGCGGTACGCAGGGTCCAGCCGGCGACACCCGCCAGTTCCGCTACCGCGAGCGCTACGAAGAGATCGGTGACATCAGGCGTCGGCGCGAAGCCGTGATCGGCCGGTACGGCCACCTCGGCGGCGCTGACCCGCGCCAGCGGCACGGTGTGGTCGCCGTGTGCCAGCGACGTCACCGTCACCGCTTCGGCGGGCAGCAGCAGCCAACGGGTGCCGTCGATGGTGTTGGCGGGCACGAGAACTCGGGTCAGCTCATCGGCGCCGTAGACGAAATCCCAAGTGCCGGAGACAGTCCAGCCCGTATCGGTGGCGACCGCCTTCGCGGGCTGCTCGTCGCCGGGCACCGCGACCGCGCACGGCGTGCCGTCGGCGAACACGCCCTCGGTGATCAGCCCGGCCAGCGCGGTGGCCAGCACCGGACCGCCGACCAGGTCGTCGCCGGTCTGCTCGAGCATCACCGCGAGGTCGGCCACGGTGCCGCCGAGACCGCCATTGTCCTCGGGCAGCGCGACCTCGAACAGCCCGAACTCACTCAGCCCGGTCCAGTACCCGCGCCAAGCGGTCGAGCCGCCGGCCCGCATTGTTTCAATCGGCGCGACCGTGCTCGCCCAGCCTCGCAGCGATGCCGCGACGGCTTTGTGCTCGTCAGTGGTGGCGATGGTCACAAGAAGATCCGCCCTTCCGGCGTGGTTCGCACTTCTAGAACATGTTCTAATATCTAAGCCGGGTATAAGTCAAGAGACCTACACTCGCACTAAGCTCCGGGCACGGCTCGGCCGATGAATTGCCACTGAAGCGAAAGGGTTTCCACGATGGACAGTCCCGCACCAACGCCCACCGTGACGACGCTGTCCGAGGACGAGCTCAGCTCCAGCGCACAGCGCGACCGGCGCAAGCGCATCCTCGACGCGACCCTCGCGCTCGCCTCCAAGGGCGGCTACGACGCCGTGCAGATGCGTGCGGTCGCCGAGCGCGCCGACGTGGCCGTCGGCACGCTGTACCGCTACTTCCCGTCCAAGGTTCACCTGCTCGTTTCGGCGCTGGCCAGGGAATTCGAGATGTTCGAGGGCAAGCGCAAGCCACTACCCGACGGCGACGGCCCGTCCGAGCGCATGCACACCCTGCTCACCCAGATCACCCGGATGATGCAGCGCGACCCCCTGCTCACCGAGGCGATGACGCGCGCGTTCATGTTCGCCGACGCCTCGGCCGCCGCGGAAGTGGATCGGGTGGGCAAGGTGATGGACCGGGTCTTCGCCCGCGCGATGAGCGACGGCGAACCCGACGACCGTCAACTCGCCATCGCCCGCGTCATCTCCGATGTGTGGCTGTCGAACCTGGTGGCCTGGCTCACCCGGCGCGCGTCCGCGACCGATGTCACGGAACGACTCGAGCTCACCGTCGACCTGTTGCTGGGCGATCGCGGATAACCCAGCAACCCGGCAAAGCTCACTACCGCAACATCACAAATCGCCCATCGCTGTTGACACCCGTCGGCTGTGCGCCTTCCAGTAGGAAGATGCATAGCCGACGTCGCATATGCGAAACATCGCATCTACCGGGCGCGCGTGCCTCGCCGCGCCCTCGTATGCCCGGTGAGCTCGACGAATCCGGCCGAGGGCGGTGGGCCGCCGGTACGGAATTTGCCGTAAGGTCGCGAGCAAACGACCGGGGATAGTGCGCACAACGCGCCGCGCCGCTCGCGCGGCAAAATTGACGCAGTATTGTTTTTCGCGCCCCCTGATCAACTCCTCCCATCACTAGGTTGGATGCGTGAGCGCACAGGAACTGCCCTTGGATGTCCGCCGTGCACTGGCGTCGGTTGCGCGCGTGCCACGGCTCTTGGTTGCCTCGGACTACGACGGGACCATCGCCCCGATCGTGTCCGACCCGTCGAAAGCGTTTCCCCAGCGGGAATCGGTGAGCGCGCTACGCGCGCTGGCGGGGTTGGCGAACACTACTGCGGCGGTGATTTCCGGTAGAGCGCTCCGAGACCTGGCGGCGCTGTCGCGCCTGCCGGTCGAGGTGCAGCTGATCGGTAGTCACGGCTCGGAGTTCGACGTCGGCTTCGTGCACGCGATCGACAACGACGCCAAACAGCTACTGACAGAGATCAATTCCGCGTTCTCGAAGATCGCCGCCGAGAACCCGGGCGTGACCGTCGAGATGAAGCCGGCCAGCGCCGCGCTGCACGTGCGCAACGCCAGCCCCGAAATCGGCAGGCGCGCACTGACTTCCGTGCGACAAGGCCCGGCCTGCTGGGTGGGCGTGCAGGTGACCGAAGGCAAGGCGGTGATCGAGCTCGCGGTGATCCCCACCGACAAGGGCACCGCGCTCGACACCATCCGCCATCAGGAAAGCGCTTCCGCCGCAGTGTTCTTCGGCGACGACGTGACCGACGAGAAGGCGTTCCGGGTGCTCTCGGGACCGGATGTCGGCATCAAGGTCGGCGAGGGCGAGAGCATCGCCAAGCTGCATGTGAACTCCACCGAGGACGTGGCGCGCGCGCTGGCGTTCCTCGTCGAGGAGCGGCGCACCTGGCTGGCCGGGGCGAGCGCCCCCCGGATCGAGCGGCTGAGCATGCTGGCCAGCCCGCGCTCGGTCGCGCTGCTCACCCCCGACGCGACGGTCACCTGGCTCTGCCACCCCGAACCGGATTCGGCGGCGGTGTTCGCGCATCTGCTCGGCGGCGCGGCGGCCGGACACTTCACGGTGGCGCCGGAGCGGCCGAGCCTGCCGCTGTCGCAGCGGTATGTGGACGGCACGATGACGGTCGAGACACGGTGGGCCAGTTTGCAAGTGGCCGACTACCTGCCGCACGACGTCGCTCCCGATCGCACCGATCTGACCAGGGTGATCACCGGCGCCGCGAAGGCCGTGGTCATCTTCGCGCCGCAGCCGGAGTTCGGGCAGGTGCCGGTGCGAATGCAGGCCGTACGCAGCGGAATTCAGGTCAGCGGCACCAATGATCCGATGGTGCTTCGCTCCCCCGGTGTGGAGTGGGAGATCCTGTCCGACGGCACCAACGAGCAGGCGCGCGCGGTGGTCGACCCGTCGCTCGGGCCGGTCGTGCTCGAATTGCGGTGCGGAACAGCGGATCTCGCGCCCTCGATGACCCCGGAGCCGCAGCGCCGCCAGCTCGCCGAGCAGTACTGGTCGCAGTGGGCCTCGGAGTTGCTGCTGCCGCCGCTCAAGCCGGATCTGATGAAGCGTTCGGCGCTCACCCTGCGCGGGCTGGTCCATCGCCCGTCGGGATCGATTTTGGCCGCGGCCACCACCTCGCTGCCCGAGGACATCGGCGGCGTGCGCAACTGGGACTACCGCTACTGCTGGCTGCGTGACGCGTCGCTGACCGCGCAGGCACTGGTGACCCTGGGCTCGCTGACCGAGGCCGAGGAGTTCCTCGGCTGGGTGCACAAGGTGCTCGACACCCTGCCGGGGCCGGAGCGCCTGCACCCGCTGTACACGATCTACGGCGAGACGCTGCCGCCCGAGGCCGTGATCGACCTGCTGCCCGGTTACGCCGGGTCGCGGCCGGTGCGCGTGGGCAACGCGGCCAATATGCAGGTGCAGCTCGACGTGTTCGGGCCGATCGTCGACCTGATCACCTCGATGGCGCACGAGCGCGAGCGTCAGGGCATCACCGCCCCGGCCAAGGCACTGCCGGATGCCGACTGGGAACTGGTGCACGCGATGGTGTCGGCGGTGCAGCGCCGCTGGACCGAACCCGACCACGGCATCTGGGAGATCCGCGGGAATCCGCGCCACCACGTGTACTCGAAGGTGATGGGCTGGCTCACCATCGACCGTGCCCTGACCCTGGCCGACCGTTTCGATCGCACCCCCGATCCCGACTGGGTGAGCCTGCGCGACACGATCGCCGACGAGGTGAAGGCGAAGGGCTGGAACGACGAGGTCCAGTCCTACACCGCCGCCTACGACGGCACCGACCTGGACGCGGCCACCCTGCACATCGGCCTGAGCGGCCTGATCGATCCCGCCGACCCGCGCTTCGCCGCGACGGTGGTGGCCACCGAGGCCGAACTGCGCAGCGGCGCCACGGTGTACCGCTACCACCACGACGACGGGCTGCCCGGCGGCGAGGGTGGTTTCCACCTGTGTGCCGCCTGGCTGGTGGAGGCGTACCTGCTGATCGGCAGGCGCTCCGACGCCGAGGCGCTGTTCGCCCAGCTGGTGGCCGCCGCCGGCCCCACCGGCCTGCTCAGCGAGGAATACGACCCGGTCGCCGAACGTTCCCTCGGTAACCACCCCCAGGCGTACAGCCACCTGGGTTTGCTGCGCTGCGCCCAACTGCTCAGCCAGCCGGTCAACGCCCTGGTCTGACAACGCTCGACAAAGCCGGGTTCGAATTTCGAGCCCGGCTTTTCGATGCGGTTCGTACTGGGTATTCGTAGCTGCTAATCTAAAACGGTAACGATTTCCATTACGATCTAGAGCTTGCTCGCCAGGAGTGCCGCGTGAACCCTCGATTCGCCCGCTTGTTTGCCGGTCTCACGGCGGGGGTGGCGGCCGTGGTCGTCCTCAGTGCCTGCGGTACCAGCTCCAGCGATTCCGATACCCCCCAGATCGTCGCCTCCACCAATGTGTGGGGTTCGGTGGCGTCCGCCGTCGCCGGGCCGGATGCCCAGGTGACCTCGATCATCAGCGATCCCGCCGCCGATCCGCATTCGTTCGAGACCTCGGCCACCGACACCGCCAAGATCAGTGACGCGGATCTCGTCGTGTTCAACGGTGGGCACTACGACGAGTTCATCGAGAAGGCCATCTCGGGCAAGGACAAGCGGACCGTCGAGGCGTTCGAGCAGCGCGCGGACAAGAACGACGACAACGAGCACGTCTGGTACGACGTGAGCACCGTCGCCGCCGTCGCCGATCAGATCGCGGCCCAGCTCGGCCAGGTCGACGCCGCGCACGCCGACGCCTACACCGAGCGCGCGGTCGCCTTCAAGAATCAGCTGATCGGCGTCAGCACCATCACCGGCACCATCGCCACCCAGACACCGAACGCGCCGGTCGCCCAGTCCGAACCGCTCGCGCACTACCTGCTCACGGCCGCGACCGCGCAGGACAAGACCCCGCACGAGTTCCAGGAAGCGATCGAGCAGGAGACCGACCCGGCCCCGGCCGCCGTCGCCGCCACCCGCGACCTGATCACCGCCAAGCAGGTCAAGGCACTGATCTACAACACCCAGACCGAGGACAAGATCACCCAGGACCTGCGGGCCACCGCGCAGTCCGCGGGCATCGCCGTTGTCGAGGTCACCGAAACCCTGCCCGCCGGAATGGATTACATCCAGTGGCAGACCGCCAACGCCAAGGCGCTCGCCGCGGCCCTGCGCTGAGGACCCCCATGACCGAGGCAACCGCACTGTCGGACACCACCGCCGCACCGGACATCGAGACCGCCGACGCGGCGATCCGGCTGCGCGGGGCGAGGATGGCCTTCGGCGACCGCACCCTCTGGCGCGACCTCGACCTCGACGTGCGGCCGGGTGAGTTCATCGCCGTCCTCGGACCCAACGGCTCGGGCAAGACCTCACTGCTGCGCGCTCTGCTCGGCACCCTCGAACTGAGCTCGGGCAGCGCGGAGATCGCGGGCAGGCGAGCCGGGGTCGGCAATCCGGGCATCGGCTACATCCCGCAGCAGAAGACCATCGACGCCGGCGTGCAACTGCGCGGCGTCGACCTGGTCGGCCTCGGCGTGGACGGGCATCGGTGGGGGCTCGGGTGGCGCGGGCGTCGCAGCCGGGCCGAGAAGGTCGAGCGGGCAATCGCCGCGGTGGGCGCCGGGTCGTTCGCGCACGCGTCGCTGGAGACGATGTCCGGTGGTGAGCAGCAGCGGTTGCGGGTCGCGCAGGCCCTGGTCGGCGACCCGTCGGTACTGCTGTGCGACGAACCGCTGCTGAGCCTGGACATGGCGAACCAGCGGCTGGTCGCCGAACTGGTCGACAAGCGCCGCCGCGAACACGACACCGCGGTGCTGTTCGTGACCCACGAGATCAACCCGATCCTGCCGCTGGTGGACCGGGTGCTCTACCTGGTGGACGGTGGCTTCCGGATCGGTACGCCCGATGAGGTGATGACCTCGCAGACGCTGTCGGAGCTCTACGGCACCGAGGTCGAGGTACTGCGGGTACGCGGCCGCCTGGTGGTCGTCGGCACCGGCGACGATATGGACGCCCTGGGCGGTACCGCCTGATGGAAAAGCTCACCAAGGTGTTCCAGCAGATGTTCGACTTCGCCACCACCGCGAACCTGCTCGGCTACGACTTCGTGCAGCAGGCGCTGTTGGCCAGTGCCCTGCTCGGGTTGTTGGCAGGCTTGATCGGACCGCTGATCGTCGCCAGGCAGATGTCGTTCGCCGTGCACGGCACCAGCGAGCTCTCGCTCACCGGCGCGTCGGCGGCGCTGCTCGTCGGGGTCGGGGTCGGCTTCGGGGCGATCGCCGGTTCGGTGGTCGCGGCCGTGCTGTTCGGGTGGCTGGGTTCTCGCGCGCGCGAACGCGATTCGGTGATCGCGGTGGTGCTGTCGTTCGGGCTCGGGTTGTCGGTGCTGTTCCTGTGGCTCGCGCCGGAACGGGCCGGGTCGAAGTTCTCGCTGCTCACCGGGCAGGTCGCCGGGGTCGGCTACGACGGGCTCGCGCTGCTGGTCACCTGCACCGCGGGCGTGCTCGCCGTGCTGGCCGTGGTGTATCGGCCGCTGTTGTTCGCCAGCTCCGATCCCGAGGTCGCGATCGCGCGCGGGGTGCCCGTGCGGGCGCTGTCGGTGGTGTTCGCGGTACTGCTCGGCATCACCGCCGCGTTCGGCGTGCAGATCGTCGGCGCGCTGCTGGTGCTCGCCCTGCTGATCACCCCTGCCGCCGCGGCCGCGCAGGTGACCTCGAGCCCGATGCGGGCGACCGTGCTGTCGGTGATCTTCGCCGAGGTCGCCGCGGTCGGCGGGCTGCTGCTGTCGCTGGCGCCCGGTGTTCCGGTGTCGACCTTCGTCACCGCGATCTCGTTCAGCATCTACCTGGTGTGCCGGGTCGTCGGACATCGCAATCGGCAACTCGTGCACGCGCGCTGAACCCGCTCCGATGCCCGAACGGCCGCGAACCACGTAGGTCGGCGCGCAGAATGGCCAGCATGATCGACTTCACCGTTCCGGATGATCTGGCCGCACTGCGAGATCGGGTTCGCGCCTTCGTCGTCGAGCAGATCGTGCCGTTCGAGCGCGATCCCCGGCTCACCGCACACGGCCCGAACGACGACCTGCGGGCCGAACTCGTCGAACTGGCCCGCGCCGAGAAGCTGCTGACCGTGCAGGCGCCGGTGGAATACGGCGGGCTCGGACTCAGCCACGTCGAGCAGGCGCTGGTGTACGAGGCGGCGGGGTGGTCCACGCTCGGACCGGTCGCCATGAACTGCGCCGCGCCCGACGAGGGGAACATGTTTCTGCTCGGCAAGGTCGCCGACCCGGAGCAGGTCGACCGGTATCTGATGCCGGTGATCCGCGGTGAACAGCGCTCGGTATTCGCGATGACCGAGCCCGGTGGGGCCGGTTCGGATCCCGGACAGCTCAGCACCGAGGCGGTGTTCGACGGCGAGAACTTCGTGATCAACGGCCTCAAGTGGTTGATCACCGGCGCCGACGGCGCCAAGACCTGGATCATCATGGCCCTGCTCGCCGAGAACCCCCACCTGCCCGCCGGGCCGACCCTGTTCCTCGCCGACGGTGACGCGCCGGGCATCGTGATCGAGCGGATCATGAACACGATGGACCGCAACTACGTCGGCGGGCACGCGGTCGTCCGGTTCGACAATCTCACGCTGCCGCCGACGGCCGTACTCGGGCGCACCGGACAAGCCCTGCGGTACGCGCAATTACGGCTCGCCCCCGCCCGGCTCACACACTGCATGCGCTGGCTCGGCGCGGCGGCCCGCGCCCAGTCCATCGCGCTGGACTACGCGCGCACCCGCACCGCGTTCGGCAAGCCGATCGGCGAACACGAGGGCGTGTCGTTCATGCTCGCCGACAACGAGGTGGCGCTGCACCAGTGCAGACTGACGATCTGGCACGCCTGCTGGCTGATGGATCAGGGGCAGCAGGCCAGGCACGAATCGTCGATGGCCAAGTCGTATGTGTCCGAGGAACTGTTCAAGGTCACCGATCGCTGTGTGCAGGTGCTCGGCGGGATCGGGATCAGCGACGAGACGGTGGTGGAGATGTTGTTCCGGGACATGCGCGCGTTCCGTCTTTACGATGGGCCGACGGAAGTGCACAAGTACGCGATCGGCAGACACTTGCTGGCCGGTCGCTAGTACGATTCCATCCCATGAGTTCGGAATTGCTCGTCGATGTCGAAGGCGGCGTCGCGCTACTGACGCTCAACCGACCAGCCAAGCAGAACGCCGTCACCCCGACGATGGCGGCCGAGCTGAGCGCCGCCCTTCGCCGGTGCGATACCGAGGACGCGATCCGCGCCGTCGTGATCACCGGCACGCCGCCTGCCTTCTGCGCGGGCGCCGACCTGGCCGCGCGCGGTGGCGACGTGAGCGCCACCCTCGATCCGCCCCCCTGGCAGGTCCGTAAACCGGTGATCGCCGCGGTGAACGGGCACGCGGTCGGTATCGGGCTGGCGCTGGCTCTCCAGTGCGACCTGCGCTATTTCGCTCGCGATGCGGTGTACGGGCTGAATCAGGTGCGTCGCGGGGTGCTCGCCGACGGGTTCGCGCACTGGACGGTGCCGCGCCTGGCCGGCCTGGCCAACGCTGCCGACATCATGCTCACCGGGCGCACCTTCGACGGTGACGAAGCCAAGTCACTCGGGCTGGCCAATGCCGCACTGCCCGCCGACGAGGTGCTCATGACCGCGATGGCGGTGGCCCGCGACATCGCCACCGGGACCGCACCCCTGCCGGTCGCGCTCACCAAGCGGCTGATCTGGGAGAGCCTCGGCATGACGCCCGCGGTGGTCGGGCAGCTCGAATCCGAGCTCAACGCGCAGGTTGCCAAGAGTGTCGACGGTGGCGAGGCGATGGTGGCGTTCAAGGAGCGTCGCCCGCCGAACTGGACCGGCAGCGTCAGCGGCGAATGGCCCGCCTGGGACGCGCCCGGCGTGCGCCCGAGCCTGGACTGAGCCTCAGAAGTTCCCGTTGCAGGACCCGGCCAGGTACAGCATCGCGAACAGCAGCATGCAGATGGTGCCGAAGATGCCCGCGATATAGCCGATCATCACCTGAGACCGGCCGCTGAGCGCACCGTAGGACGCGTCGATGTCGTTGAGTGCCCGCTTGCCGAGCACCCACGCGACCGGCCCGAAGAGCCCACAGCAGAACGGGCTGAGCAGCCCGAGCACAAGGATCAGGTTGGCCTGCGGGTGCTCGACCGTTTCGCCGATCGGCTGATTAGGGATCGCCACAGCACGAATTGTACGGTGACAGAGCAGTTTTGCCCGTCAACCGCGCGGACTCAGCCCAGACGGCGCTGCCTGGCGATGTCGGCGAGGACGACGCCCGCGGCGACCGAGGCGTTGAGCGACTCGACCGGGCCCGCCATCGGGATGCTCAGGATCGAGTCGCAGTTCTCGCGAACGAGCCGCGACAGGCCCTTGCCCTCGGAACCGACCACGACGACCGTCGGGACGCTGCCGTCGAAGTCGTCGAGGGTGGTGTCGCCGTCGGCGTCCAGGCCCACGATCTGGATGCCGTTCGAGGCCCAATCCTTCAGCGTGCGAGTCAGATTGGTCGCCCGTGCGACGGGCAGCCGGGCGGCGGCACCGGCGCTGGTACGCCATGCCACGGCGGTGACGCTGGCGCTACGACGCTGCGGGATCACCACACCCTGTCCGCCGAACGCGGACACCGAGCGGATGACGGCACCGAGGTTGCGGGGGTCGGTGATGTTGTCGAGCGCGACCAGCAGCGCGGGTTCGGCGGTGGCCTTCACCCGGTCCATCAAGTCGTCGGGGTGTGCGTAGCGGTACGGCGGCACCTGCAGGGCCACGCCCTGGTGCATTCCGTTGGCGCTCAGCCGGTCCAGATCGGTGCGGGGCACCTCGAGGATGGAGATGCCCATGTCGGCGGCGCGCTGCACGCTCTCCGAGAGCCGGTCGTCGTTCTCGGTGCCGACCGCCACGTACAGGGCGGTCGCGGGCACGTCGGCGCGCAGACACTCGAGGACGGGGTTGCGGCCGAGCACCAACTCGGGACCCTCGTCGGACTTGCGTCCCGCACGCGGAACGCCGGACTTTCCGGTCGGCCGACCCTGTGCCGCATTGGCTTTGGCCGCGGCTCTGGCCCGCTTGGCGGCGGGGTGCTTGGTGCGCTCGGACGCGGGCGGAGTCGCGCCCCTGCCCTCGAGACCGCGGCGATGCTTCCCGCCGGAACCGGCGACGGCACCCTTCTTGGTGCCGCTCTTCCTGACTGCTCCGCGTCGCTGTGAATTGCCTGCCATCAGTTCGCCTTTCCGCTCGATGCGCCCAGCGACCATTCCGGCCCCTGCGGGGTATCGGTTACCTCGATACCCGCGGCGATGAGCCGATCCCGTGCGGCATCGGCTTCTGCCCAGTTCTTGTCGGCCCGCGCGTTCGCGCGGCGATCCAGCTCCGTGCGGACGAGCACGTCGAGCGCGTCGATCGCCGCCGAATTGTCGGCGGGGGTGTACCACTGTTCGTCGAGCGGGTCGACGCCGAGAATTCCCAGCATCGCCCGCACCTGACCGGCCAGTTCGACCGCGGTCTCCACCGCACCCGCTTCCAGCGCGCGATTGCCCTCGTGCACCACGTGGTGAATTTCGGCGAGCGCCTTCGGGACTGCCAGATCGTCATCGATCGCGGCGGCGAATCCGTCGGTCCATTTACCGATCGGCACCTCGCCCGCCCGGTCCAGCACTCGCTGCACGAAGGCTTCGATGCGCTGATACGAGGCGACCGCGTCGTCGAGTGCCTTGTCGGAGTATTCGAGCATCGAGCGGTAATGCGCGCTGCCCAAGTAGAAACGCAATTCTACCGGGCGCACCCGGGTGAGGACATTCGGCACCGAGAGCACGTTGCCGAGTGACTTCGACATTTTCTCCCCGCCCATCGTCACCCAGCCGTTGTGCAGCCAGTAACGCGCGAAACCGTCGCCCGCGGCTTTGGACTGGGCGATCTCGTTCTCGTGGTGCGGGAAAATCAAATCCATTCCACCGCAGTGGATATCGAATTCCGGCCCCAGATAGAACTCGGCCATCGCGGAGCATTCCAGGTGCCAGCCGGGACGGCCGGGACCCCATGGCGACGGCCAGCTCGGCTCGCCGGGCTTGGCGGCCTTCCACAGCGTGAAGTCGCGGGGGTCGCGTTTGCCGCGGGTCGGGGTCTCGCCCTGGTGCACGTCGTCGAGTTTGTGGCCCGACAGCTCACCGTAATCAGGCCAACTCACCACATCGAAATAGACATCGCCGTCGGCGGCATAGGCGTGGCCGCGCTCGATCAGGCGCTGCATCAGCTCGACCATCTGGGTGATGTGACCGGTGGCGCGCGGTTCGGCCGAGGGTGGCAGCACGCCGAGCGTCTCGTAGGCCTTGTCGAACGCGCGCTCGTGGGTCGCTGCCCATTCCCACCACGGCCTGCCCGCTTCGGCGGCCTTGTTCAGGATCTTGTCGTCGATATCGGTGACATTGCGGATGAACTGCACGTCGTAGTCGTGCGCGAGCAACCAGCGACGCAGCACGTCGAAGGCGACGCCACTGCGCACATGACCGATATGGGGTTGCCCCTGCACGGTGGCCCCACACAGATACACCGAGGCACGGCCGGGGACCAGCGGGGTGAATTCCCGCATGGTCCGCGTGTCGGTGTCAAAAAGGCGCAAGGTCACGGCATTCGATCCTAGTCGGTGGGATTGGGGTGGGGTTGACCGGCCGGTTCGTGGCGCCGTGGTGAACGGAACGGCTGATCGAATCGGCGAAAAGCAATACGCGGAAGGAAAGGTTCAGTGGCCCGTCGGGGCTACGAACATGCTGCGATCAGACAGGTGGCGATGGCGGCGATACCCTCGCCGCGACCGGTCAGACCGAGACCGTCCGTCGTGGTGCCCGACACCGAAACGGGGGCGTCGAGGAGTTCGCCGAGCACTTTTTGCGCTTCGGCGCGGCGGGGGCCGATCTTCGGGCGATTACCGATGACCTGCACCGCGGCGTTCACGACTTCGAAGCCTTCGTCGGCCAGCAGCCTGCGGACCTCGATGAGCATGGCGGCCCCGGTGACACCGGCCCATTCGGGGCGGCCGACGCCGAAGACAGCGCCCACGTCGCCGAGGCCGGCGGCGGAGAGCAGGGCGTCGCAGAGGGCGTGGGCGGCGACGTCACCGTCGGAGTGGCCCGCGCAGCCGTCGGCGTCCGGGAACAGCAGACCGGCCATCCAGCAGGGCCGTCCCGGCTCGATGGGGTGTACGTCGCTGCCGATACCGACTCTCATCGGGCAACCGCCTGCTCGACGCCGGGACGCCCGACGGCAGGCGACCGACCGCCGTCGGCCAGCAGCGCCTCGGCCAGGCGCAGGTCGAGGGGGGTGGTGATCTTGAATGCCAGTGGGTCACCGGGGACCGTGTGCACGGCGACACCGAGGCGTTCGACCAGACCGGCGTCGTCGGTGGCGCCGACGTCGGTGGCGTAGGCGCGGCGGAGCAGGTCGGCGGCGAAGCCCTGGGGGGTTTGGATGGCGCGCAGGTGGGCGCGATCGGGGGTCCCGGTGACGACGCCCGCGTCGTCGACCGATTTCACGGTGTCCACGACGGGCAACGCGGGAACCACGGCCTGGCTGCCAGCCTTAAGTTCGGCAGCCACCCGTGCGATGAGTTCCGGTGGTGTGAGCGCTCGTGCGGCATCGTGCACGAGATAGAACGCGGCATCGGGCGCGGCGGCGATGCCCGCACGCACCGAATCGGTGCGCTCGGCGCCGCCCACCACCACCTGCACCGGCACAGGGGGCATCGAACCGCCGGTCAGCGAGGTGGTGGTGGACAGCAGCGCGGATGCGGCCTCGACCAGTTCGGCGGGTACGACCACGACAACCCGGTGCACCGCACCGGACGCGATCAGACCGTCGACGGCCAACCGGACCATAGGTGTGCCGCCGACCGCGACGAACGCCTTCGGGGTGGGTTCACCCAGGCGCACGCCACGACCGGCGGCAGGGACCAGTGCTACGACAGGTCGCACTTGTTTGTTTGTTTCTAGGAAGCCGCGGCGAGAACCTCGTCGAGCAGCGATTCGGCCTTGCCGTCGTCGGTGCCCTCGGCGAGCGCGAGCTCACCGACGAGGATCTGACGAGCCTTGGCGAGCATTCGCTTCTCACCGGCGGACAGGCCGCGGTCCTGCTCACGACGCCACAGGTCACGCACCACTTCGGCCACCTTGTTCACATCGCCGGAGGCGAGTTTCTCGAGGTTGGCCTTGTAACGGCGGGACCAGTTGGTCGGCTCCTCCGTGTGTGGCGCGCGCAGCACCTGGAAGACGCGGTCGAGACCTTCTTGGCCGACGACGTCACGGACGCCGACGTATTCAGCGTTCTCTGCGGGAACCCGAACGGTCAGGTCGCCTTGCGCAACCTTCAGGACCAGATACTCTTTCTGCACACCCTTGATGGTGCGGGTCTCGATTGCTTCGATCAGCGCCGCTCCGTGGTGGGGGTAAACGACGGTGTCTCCGACCTTAAAAATCATGTGTCCCGTGCCCCTTTCGATGTTCACAGTTTAACATGCGACTCGATAACGGCGCGATCAACTGTGCAGGTCAGGGCCACAACGAGGCCATCGCAGGGGTTGACAATCCAGAATTGTTGTGCATTGTGTTGTGCCAGAACGGGTTAACCACCAGCACAGCGACAGGTTATCGCACAGGGCGATCCCGGCATCGATCCGGCAAACCCCCTCGAGACACCGAACTGTTACTTCCGCACCCGCGCGTCGCGAGCCCGAACGTCACCCGCGCGAAGTGAACTACTACGCTGCCTAGTTACTACCCTCCGATCCCCGTGTGGACGGAGTGAGCCCGGTCGACATGGAGGACAAACCGTGACTGCCCTGAAAGCTGTGACCGCCCACTCGGCGCGACGTCGCATGGTGACGGTTGCCGCGCTCGCCGCTGCCGCGGGCATCGCCCTGACCGGCTGCAGTGCCGGCCAGCACACCCAGACCTCGACGCAGGCCGCCGCGATCAACGGCAACCACGCCAACGTCGGCGCCATCGCCCTGCGCAACGTGCACATCGTGTACCCCGAGGCCGCCGCCGAGCACGACAAGGGCGGCAAGGCGGTGATCGCGATGTCGATCATCAACAACAGCGAGACCGTCACCGACGAGCTGACCAGCGTGAGCACCGACCTGGGCCAGGTCAAGATCACCGGGCCCGCGGGCGACCCCAAGTTCGTGCTGAAGCCGCAGCAGACCGTGGTCGTGGGACCGGGCGAGACCAAGCCCGCCGCGGCCGACGATCACCACGGCGCCACCGCGGCGGCACCGACCACCACCGCGGCCGCGCCGACCAGCGCCGCCGCGGGCATCGACATCCCCTCGAACGATCCGGTGAAGACCCCGGCCACGATCGAGATCACGGGCCTGTCCAAGGACATCGTTCCCGGCCTGACCTACAACGTCACCTTCAACTTCAAGGACGCGGGCACCGTGCAGGTGTCGGTCCCGGTCGATGCCGCGGCCGTCCCGCGCATCGAGAACGAGAAGTCCGGCCCGGCGCCCGAGGGCGCGGGCGGTCACTGACACCAGCCGTAGGGAAGAGCCGTCGCGAACTTCGCGGCGGCTCTTCCTTTTGTGTCGGTCCGGGTCCGTAGGGTGCGCGTGTGGCCAAGACCAAAGCAGTCTTCCGGTGCTCCGCGTGCACGCACGAGGTGTCCAAGTGGGTGGGTAAGTGCCCTGATTGCGGTGCCTGGGGAACGGTGAACGAGGTGGCCGTTTCGGCCTCCAGCGCGGCCCCGGGGCGGCGGGCGATGCTGCCGAGTACCGCGGCGGCGCCGTTGTCGCAGATCGACGCCAAGGTCACGCAGGCGCGGTCGACGGGGGTGAGCGAGCTCGATCGGGTACTCGGGGGCGGTGTGGTGCCCGGGTCGGTGGTGCTGCTGTCCGGCGAGCCGGGAGTCGGCAAGTCGACGCTGCTGCTCGAGGTCGCGTTCCGGTGGGCAGCGGCGCGCGAGGAGACCGCGCTGTATGTGACCGCCGAGGAGTCCGCCGGGCAGGTGCGGCTGCGGGCCGATCGCACGGGTGCGGTGCACGACCGCGTGTACCTGGCGGCCGAATCGGATCTGTCGATCGTGCTCGGGCATGTGGAGCAGGTGCGGCCGACGCTGCTGGTCGTCGACTCCGTGCAGACCATGCTGGCACCGGAGGTGGACGGGGTGATCGGCGGTGTCACCCAGGTGCGCGCGGTCACCGCGGCGCTGACCTCGCTGGCCAAGGCGACCGGGATCGCGGTGCTGCTGGTCGGGCACGTCACCAAGGACGGGAACGTGGCAGGCCCGCGCACGCTCGAACACCTGGTGGACGTGGTGCTGCAGTTCGAGGGCGACAAGAATTCGTCGCTGCGCATGGTTCGCGGCATCAAGAACCGGTTCGGCAGCGCCGACGAGGTGGGCTGCTTCGAACTGCACGACGACGGCATCGCCTGCGTCGACGATCCGTCCGGGTTGTTCCTGCACCATCGCACCGACACCGTGCCGGGCACGGCGGTGACCGTCGCGATGGACGGCAAACGGCCGCTGGTGGCCGAGGTGCAGGGGCTGACCGTCAAGACCGAGATCCCCCAGCCACGCCGGGCGGTGAGCGGGCTGGACTACAACCGCGTCGCCATGGTGCTGGCGGTGTTGCAGAGCCGGGGCCGGGTCTTCCTCGGCAAGCACGATGTGTACGCGGCGACCGTCGGCGGGATGCGCCTGCTCGAGCCGACCGCCGACCTGGCCATCGCCTTGGCCATCGCCTCCGCCGAGGCCGACATCGCCCTGCCGGCGGGGTGGGTGATCCTCGGCGAGGTCGGGCTGGCGGGTGAGGTTCGCAAGGTCACCGGGCTCGGCAGACGCCTGGCCGAAGCCGAACGGCTGGGGTTCACCACCGCGCTCGTTCCGCCCGGTTCGGAGAAAACCAAGACCGGCACGATGCGTATCCACGAGGTCGGGGATCTGCGATCGGCACTGCGATTGGCCGAACTCCGCAAATCCCGCGCACCCCGCGAAGTGGTGGCGGTGGAATAACTCCGGCAACCGGCTGATTCAGCGCCGGTTCGCCATTGCTCCGCCAATGTCCATTGACGGCACCGCCGATCTTGCGAACGCTGCAAATCAACCCATCTTGAACATGTGACCTATGGCGCACCCGCACAATGCCCCCGGCCTGCGGGAGCGCGGCGTCAAGAGGCGAGGTTGAACGGCTCCGCGGCGCTGCGAACGGCACCGAGCTGGGCCACGACCATGTACGCACCCGCGGGCACCTGGAGGCGGTCACCCGCGCACTGCGGCTGCGAGGTGGTGCCGAACCAGGTGCCCTTGTAGGAAAGTTGTTCACCGGCCTTGAGCGTCTTCATCTCCGGCGGATCGTCCTGGTTGCAGTCGTTGCTCGCCCACAGCCTGCGCTGGCCGTCAAGGGTGTAGACGAGGAACTGTGGGCCCGCGCCGAGATCGCGCGAGCAGGCCGCGGACGAGATGTTGGTGATCACGGTGCCGAACGCGGGCTGGTCGCCGACCCGATAGGTCGGCTGGCCGACCGTCACCTTCAGCGCCAGCGACTGGTCCGAGCACGGCTGTGCCGCGGGCTGGTCGGCGGCGGCCGTCGTCGCGCTGGGCGTGACCGACCCACTGCTGGGCGTGGTCGACGCGCTACTCGACGCCGAGCTCGTCTCGGACGCGCTCGACTCCGCCGACGTGGTCGTGCTCGCGGCCGCCTTGTCGGCGCCGGACGAGTCCCCACCGCGCGCGACCATGGTGACGAGCCAGATCACGATCGCGAGCGCGACGACGATGACGCCGATCGCGAGTGCACGGCGGCGCCAGTAGATCTCCGGTGACAGCGGTCCATTCGGTTCCAGCACGCCTCAACGGTAAGCGCAGCGCGCAGGGGCGCGCTCGATGACCTCGGCGTGTCGGGGGCCGAACCGGGGAGAAGCGGGCGGTTCAGACCACCTCGCCGATATTGCCGACAGTGCGCCGCAGGTGCACGCGACCGTCTTCGAGCTTGTAGGTGACGCTCGCGATAGCGCACTGACCAGTGGCAACGCGCTGGGAGATGATCATCGAGCGCTGCATGAGCAGCTTGCTGGTCTCCACCACGTGACGCGCTTCGAGATCGTCGAGCGAGGTGAGCCCTTCGCGTCGCCCGACCAGGATCGACGGGGTCACCCGCTCGACCACGCTGCGAATGAACCCGCCGGGCACCTCGCCGCCGTCGAGTGCGTCGATGGTGGCCTTCACGGCGCCGCAGCTGTCGTGCCCTAGGACGACGATCAGCGGCACGTTGAGCACCTCGACGCCGTATTCGATCGAGCCGAGCACCGAACTGTCCACGACGTGGCCCGCTGTGCGCACCACGAACATGTCGCCGAGCCCCTGGTCGAAGATCAGCTCGGCGGCGACGCGGGAATCACCGCAGCCGAACAGGATCGCGTGGGGGTTTTGGCCCTTGACGAGTTTGGCTCGGTCCGCGGCACCCTGGCTAGGATGCTGCAGGGTGTCGTTGACGAAGCGCTCATTGCCTTCGCGCAACGACTTCCAGGCGCTTATCGGATTGGAACCAGGCATACCGACCATTGTGCACAGACCCTTGGTTACCAGCGAGTCCGCCACGTTACGCGTCGGCAAAGAGAGACTGGCTCAGAGGAAACGGGAACAGTGAGCATCGACGCGCAGGCCCTGCTCGACTGGTTCGACGACACGGCGCGCCCGCTGCCGTGGCGCGAACCGGACGCGACCGCATGGCACATCCTGATGAGCGAGATCATGCTCCAGCAGACGCCGGTGGTGCGGGTGGAGCCGATCTGGCGCGAATGGGTGGCGCGCTGGCCGGTGCCGTCGGCGATGGCGGCGTCCTCGCAAGCGGAGGTGCTGCGGGCGTGGGGCAAGCTGGGATATCCGCGGCGGGCGTTGCGGCTGCACGAGTGCGCGCGGGTGCTGGCGACCGAACACGGTGACGTGGTCCCCGCCGACGTCGACGTGCTGCTGAGCCTGCCCGGCATCGGCGCGTACACCGCTCGCGCGGTGGCCTGTTTCGCCTACGGGCAGCGAGTTCCCGTGGTGGACACGAACGTTCGTCGCGTGGTGGCTCGGGCGGTCCACGGCCGGGAGCCCGGCAACCCGTCCTCGCGCGATCTCGCCGAAACCGAAGCGCTGCTCCCTGTTCCGGTGCCGCGGGCCGCGAGGTTCTCGGCCGCCCTGATGGAACTGGGCGCGCTGGTGTGCACGGCCCGCAACCCCGACTGCGCCCGCTGCCCGCTGCCGAGCTGCGCCTGGGTCACCGCGGGCAAACCGGCCGCCGACGTGGTGCGCAAGGTGCAGAAGTACGAGGGCACCGACCGTCAGGCCCGTGGGCGGCTGCTCGATGTGCTGCGCGACGCGTCGGGCCCGGTCGAGCGGATTCGCCTCGACCTGGCATGGACCCGCGATCCGGGTCAGCGTGCGCGAGCGTTGGACTCGCTGCTGGTCGACGGGCTGATCGAACAGACCGACGATGGGCTGTTCGCACTCGCGGGCGAAGGAAGCCCCACCGGGTGATGTCGGATCGCGGCACGTGCCGAGAGCGGGACGACCGCCGGCCGGCTCACCTCGTGACGCGCTCCAGGAACTGGCCGACGTGTTCGCGGTATGCCTCGGGTTGTTCGTCATGCACGAGGTGGCCCGCCTCGGCGATGCGCACATACTCCGCGTCGGGATGCACCTGCGCCATCGTCCGCATCTGCCCCGGCGGGGTGATCGTGTGCTCACCCTCGATGAGCAGCGTGGGCACCCGCAGCGACTTCCATTCGGTCCAGAAGTCGCGCGTGCCCCACTCCTCGGAGATCGCGCGGAAGGTGTCCACCTCGCCGTGTAGCCGGTAGCCGTCGGACGCGGCGGTGAACGCGCGCAGGAAGTACGTGCCCGCGACCGGGCCGAAAAAGTCGAGCACCGCCTGCTCGTCGGCGAACGGTTGCGGCCAGGAGTGGATCAGCTCGGCCCAGTGGGCGGCGGTGCGGCCGGTGAAATCGGGAGCGATGTCCTCGACGACGATCGCGCGCACCCGCTCGGGCCAGGTCGCCGCGAAGACCCACCCGTGGATCGCGCCCATCGAGTGCCCGACGATCACCATCGGCTCGGTGATCGCGGCGGTGCGCTCGGCCAGGTCGGCCACGAACGCCTCCGTCGTGAGCTCGGCGGGCGCCGGCCGACCGTGCCCGGCGGCGTCCACCGCATACACATGCCCGAACTCCCGCAACCACGGCACCTGATCGGCCCACGTCCGCGCGCTCCCCATCAGCCCGTGCAACAGCAGAATCGGAACCCCGGACCCACCTTCGTCGTACAACACATCTCCGATACTGCCCCAGCTACGTCACGTCGCCGAAGGCGAGTTCGCGGGCCGCGAACACCCGGCGCCGGCCGGCAGAGATACTGTCTGCATGGCTGTTGTGAAGATCAATGCGATCGAAGTTCCCGAGGGCGCGGGCCCCGAGCTGGAGAAGCGGTTCGCCGCGCGTGCCGGCGCGGTGGAGAACTCCCCCGGTTTCCTCGGATTCCAGTTGCTGCGCCCCGTCGCCGGCGACAACCGGTATTTCGTGGTGACGCAATGGGATTCGGAGGATTCGTTCGCCGCGTGGCGTGACGGCCCGGCCCGTGCGGCGCACGCCGGAAACGGTGGTGACGGCGAGCGTCCCAAGCCGGTGTCGACGGGCGCCTCGCTGCTCGAGTTCGAGGTCGTCCTCGACGTGCCCGCGAAGGCCTGACAGCGGCGTTTCCGCTGGACATGCGGTTACGTGTATTGACGTGGACGGCTCGCGGCTGTCACAGTTCGAGGGAACACGCGAGGGTGCGCGGTAATTCCGGTGTGAGTCCGGAGCGGTCGCGCCACTGTATCCAAGTACCGGGTCCCCGGTGCCGGAGAGCCAGACACCGGCACCTTCGCACCACACTTCAACCGTGGGACGCGTATCCCTAGAGGAGGACCCGAATGGCTATCGCGCATTCACCCAGCCGGTCTACCGGTCTCGACACCCTCGCAACCGTGCTCGTCACGGTCGGTGTCGTCCTGCTTGCACTGCTCGCCCTGTACCTGGTCGGTTTCGACCAGGGGGCCGTCTCGCGTAGCGGGATGTTCCTGCACGAGCTGATGCACGACGGACGCCACCTGCTGGGTGTTCCGTGCCACTGATCGGATCACTCAAGACCCTGCTGTTGCGCGGCCTGCTGGCCGGCTTGATCGCCGGCCTGCTGGCCGCGACAGTGGGCTACTTCGTCGGCGAGCCCCAGGTGGACGCCGCGATCGCTATCGAAGAGGCCGCGGCCGCTCCGGCCGAGCACGGCCACGAAGCCGCGCAGCCGCAGGGCCACTCCCACGGCGACGAGGAAGAACCGCTGGTCAGCCGGTCGGGCCAGAAGGCGGGACAGTTCCTCGCGCTGGGCTTGGCGGGCATGGCGTTCGGCGCGTTGTTCGCGTCGGCGGTGAACGTGGCTCGCCGGTTCACGAACCTGTCGGGCCCCCAATTGTCGCTGACCTCGGCGGTTCTCGCGTGGGCGGCGATCGTCGCGGTGCCGTTCTTCAAGTATCCGGCCAACCCGCCCGCGGTGGGCGATCCGGACACCATCAACGAGCGCACCTGGCTGTGGGTCGCGGCCGTCGTCCTCGGCCTGCTGGCCGTCGCGGCCGCCGTCGCGGCCTACCGTGCGCTCGCCGCGTCGGACACGCTGCGACTCATCGCCGGGGTGGGCGCGTTCGTCGTGGTCACCACGGTCGGTTACGTGCTGCTGCCCGGCGTGAACGAGGTGGCCGACGACTTCCCCGCCACCCTCCTGTGGAACTTCCGGGTGGCTTCGCTGGCCGAAACCACCACGCTGTGGGTGAGTTTGGGGCTGGCGTTCGCCGCGCTCACGGAATTCGCCTCGCGGCGTAGCACTCCGGTAGTGGACAAGGTTCCTACCGCAGGGTGATCCTCGCGAGCAGCTGAGAACGGCAGTGTCGGTGTCATGACCGGCACTGCCTTTCTTGTTTCCAGCACTCGCCCCCGCGCCGTGAATGTCGCCTTCGGCGGGATCGTCACCGCGCTCGCCGCCGGGGTCGCCGAGGGACTGTTGCGCGCCGTTCGTGGCGGCGATGAATTCGGCGCCACCGCAACGGGTCTGCTGCCCCGGCTCGCCATCTACCTGGCCGTCGCCGGGGTCGCCCTGTACATGCTGAACGGCAGCCGGGTGGCGCGTGCGCTACTGACCGTCGGCATCGGCGTGGTGGGCCTGGTCTCGCTGATCATCGAGCCGCTGGCGGTGGTGCTGTCGACCGACGATTACGCGACCCTGTTCGACGGCATGTCCCCCAGCTCGACCGTGCTGGCAGGCTGCCGGACCGTGCACATCCTGGCCGTCGTCCTCGCGATCCCGGCCATGTACACCCCCGCCGCGCACCGCTGGTTCACCCAGCGGTGACGGCGAGCGCCGCTCAGGCCAGTGCCGCGTCCAGCTCGATCTCGGCCACACCGGTGAGAGCCTTGCTCACCGGGCAACCGTTCTTGGCCGCGAGGGCAGCCGCGGCGAATCCGTCGGCATCCAGCCCCGAGGCACGCCCGCGCACCGTGAGCTTGATCTTGCTGATCTGGAAGCCACCGGCCGGGTCGGGCGCGAGGGTGACATCGGCGTTGACGTCGAGGCTTTCCGGCGTCCCACCGGCATTGGCGATCTCCGCCGACAGCGCCATCGAATAGCACGACGAGTGCGCCGCCGCGATCAGTTCCTCCGGGCTGGTGCCCTCGGCCGTGTCGGCCGCCCGGCGTGGGAAGCTCACATCGAACTTGCCCACACCCGAGCTGGCCAGTTCGACCTGCCCGGACCCGTCCTGCAGTCCGCCTGACCAGAGTGTGCGTGCGCTGCGAGTCGGCATCGCGATCCTTTCGGTTCGAGTTGTATTGCGTGGCGATGACGAACCTACTCGGGTCCTCAGACGGTGGCGCTGGTGATTTCGTCGAGACGCTCGAGTTTGTCCGGCCAGACCTGCTGGTGCAGATCCCGGATCGCCGCGGTGGGGAAACCCGAGTGGCGCAGACGCAGGCGGATACCGCGTGGTTGTTTGAGGAATTCGGCGGCGACCACCGTTTCCACGCCGTCGGTGGCGGCGGTGACCCAGGTGAATTCGATCCGCCGATTCGGCTCGAGCAGCAGAATGCGGCCGTAATGGGGGTTGCGCTTGTCGGGCGAGCCGGTGTCGAAGTAGAGGGGCTCGTTGACGGCGGGGCGCATCAGCACCGATCCGGGAACGGCCAGCCATAAATCCAAGCCTTGGGTCCAGGCCGCGTAGAGCAGGCTGGGCTGGGCTTTCATCACGCGCTCGACCGTGAGCTCGTGTGGCCGCGTGGACAGGTCCGGGGGGCGAACTGGCTGGTCCATCAGCCGACCTTACCGGTCATGACCGGCCGATCCTCGCATCGGGTGTGCGACAGAGTTACTCAGGATTCGTCACCCGCGCGAGCACGATGCCGCCGAGGATCAGCGACAGCGCCAGCGCGCGGCCCGCGCTCAGCGGATCCTTGTGCACGAGCACCCCGAGACCGATCGCGCCGAGCGCGCCGATTCCGGTGAAAACCGCGTAGGCGGTGCCCACCGGGAGGGTCTGCATGGCGCGCGAGAGCAGATATACCGCCAGGGAGCCGAGCGCGACGCAGAGCAGGGTCGGGCCGAGTCTGGTGAAGTTCTCGGTCGGTTTGATGGTTTGTGACCAGACGATTTCGACGAGCCCGGCCAGGCCGAGCACTATCCAGCTCATCGCACGTAATCCTTTGCCAGCGAACGCACTTCGGCCTGCGCGGCGGCGAGCGAGGCTTCGTGAGCGTCGCGCAGATGGGCCAGGTTCGGATCCTGCACGGCATTGGCCAGTTCGGCGTTGACGAAAACCGTGTCGGTGACCGCGAAGTGGCCGGCGAAGAAGTCGCGCAGAAAGCGCTCCTGGTAGTCGAACGCCGCTTTGGGCGCACCGGGCGAGTACGCACCGCCGCGGGCGGTCACCACGACGAACCTGCGTTCCCCCAGCGACATTCGGGGAAAGGTGACCTGGTCGAGCCATGCCTTGAGAGCGGCGGGGACGGAGTAGTTGTACATCGGTGTGCCGATCAGGATCACATCGGCGGCCAGCACCTGCGCCAGCAGCGGTTCGGCCACTCGCCATGCGGCCTTCGCCGCGGGAGTGACGGCGAGTTCCGGGAGCCGGTCGAGGTCGGTGGCCCCGGCGGCGAGGACGGCGTCACACAGTTCGGTCCAGCCCTCGTCGATGAACGGCGTCGGCTCGGCGGCGAGGTCGCGATAGGTGTAGGTGCCGCCGGGTTCGGCGTCGCGCCAGGCCCGGACGAATTCGGCGCCCAGCTTGCGGCTGAGGGAGTTCGTGCGAGCGCTGGCATCGAGGTGCAGCAGGTGAGTCATGACGGTTCCTAACTGGACATGATGTCCACTTGTTGATCTCTCGACGATAGAACACAAGTGGACATGTTGTCCAGATAATCGTTGCCGGGTTACAGTCGACCCATGGAGCCACGATCCGACCTGATCACCGGCTTGGCGCTGGACGCGCAGCCACCCACCGAGCGCACCGACGCGGCCCGCAATCGCGCGAAAGTACTGGCGGCGGCCGCCGAGCTCTTCGCCACTCGCGACCCACGCACGGTCACCATGGACGACATCGCCAAGGCCGCGGGCGTGGGCCGCGGCACCCTCTACCGCCGCTACCCCGACCGCAACGCGATCGCCGTCGCCCTCCTCGACGAGCACGAACGCGCCCTCCAGGAACAGCTCCTGCGCGGCACACCCCCGCTCGGCCCCGGCGCTGAACCGGCCGATCGCCTGGCCGCCTTCTACGCGGCGATGATCGAATTGCTCACCGCCCACGCTCATCTGGTGCTCGGCGCGGAGACCGGCGGCGCCCGCTTCGCCACCGGCGCCTACGGGTTCTGGTCGGCGCACGTGCGGTCGCTGCTGGTCGAAGCCGGTGTGTCACAGCCGGATTCGCTGGTCGATCCGGTCCTCGCGCCACTCGCCGCCGAGGTCTACCTCCAGCAACGCGAACGCGGCTTGTCGCCCGAGCAGATCACCGCCGGTCTGTCCACCCTCGCCCAGCGCCTCCTGCGTGCCTGATCGATGACCTCGGACCCCACTCCGTGTCGGACCCGAGCAGTACCGTCCGGCAGGTGACGAGCACCCCCGAAGACATCTCCCGATTCTGGAATCTGATCGCGTCGGCCTGGACGGCCACCGGTACCGAACCGTCCGCCGCCCTGCGGTCGGCAGCAGACGACCTCGACAGCCGACTCGACGCCTTCCTCACCCAGTTGAGCGCCCTGTCAACAGATTTCAGCAGCGCGGAACTGACCGCGCTCGACCGCGTCGCCGAACGCGCGCTCTACGACATCGACCGCGCCGACCTCCAGGCGATCACCGACGGCTCCGACGACGGCTTCCTCTACGCCCGGGGATTCATCGTGGCCATGGGCCGCGACTACTACGACGCCGTCAGCTCCGACCCCGAGGCCGCGACCACCGACGCCGAATGCGAGCAGATGTGCTATTTCTTCGCCCACCTGCACAATGAGCGCTTCGGCGCCTTCCCCGACACGGGCTCGGGCATCTCCCGTGAAACGGCGTCCAACCCGGCCGGTTGGTCCTGACCTGACGCGCAGGTAGCGGCAGCCCGTTTTCGGACTGCCGCTCCCTGGTGCCGGGTTCGATGATCGCAGCGCGTCAGGTGAGATCGCGGCGGGTCATCAACCAGATGGTGCCGCCGGCGAAGGCCACCACGTACACGGCCAGCAGAGCGAAAGATTCACCGCGGGTGAGGATGTCGAGAACTCCGGGGTTGGCCGGTCCCTCCACGGTGCGCATCGCCCCGGCCAGCGAGCCCGCGGCCGTACCGGGGAGCAAGTTGGTGACAGCTTCGATCGGGCCGAAGATCCCCGCCACACCGCGAAGCAGGTTCTCCACCACCAAAACCCAGACCAGGCCGAGCCCGACGGCGAGAGCGGGGCCGCGAGCGATGGCGCCGATGAGGGCCCCCGCGAGGGTCCACATGCCGAGAATCGCGGTACCGGTGCCGATTCCGATCAGTGAGTCGTCGAGTGCGGGCATCGTGACCGGCTGGGCTTCGCCGACCGCGATCACGGTGGCGATGCCGACATCGACGGCGAAGGCCGCCAGGACAAGCGCGAGGACCACTGCCAGCAGCGTCAACAGCAGTCCCGCCACGGCCGCAGCTCGGCTCGGGCCCTGGGTGAACACGGTTTTCCATGTGCCCCAGCCATATCCGCTGCCCACCGCGAGAGCGCCGAGGATCAGCACCAGCGCGCCGCCGAACATCGACATGCCCTGCGTGAACACCTCGGGGACAGCGGCGGGCATGAGCTGGCCGAGCAGAACATCGCGAGGCAGGCCGTCCGACATCGCACCGTTTTCGCCCGAGGTGTAGGCGAGGTAGTTGAAGAGGTAGGCGAAGGTCAGGTTGAGCAGGATCCAGGTACCGAGGACGATCCAGAAGGCGGGCCAGCGGCCCAGGCGTAGCGCTTCCGCACGGACGCTCGCGGTGAGATCCCTTGTCATGGCGTTCATTTCGCTACCTCCGCAGCCGTCATCTCGAAGAACACTTCTTCCAGCGATTTCTCGTCCACCCGCAGTTCGAGCAGGTCCGCGCCTGCCGTCACGACGGCTCGCGCGACCTCAGGGGCCAGCGCGGCGCTCGTGTCGACCCTGATGCCGTCCGCCCCCGCTCGGGCGGGGGCATCGATGACGGCGCGTACGGCGTCCAGAGCCACGTCCACGGGCTCGGCGCGCACCAGCAGTGTCGCGGTGCCGCGCAACTCGGCCACCGTAGATTCCGCCAGCAGGCGCCCACCGGAGATCACACCGACCCGGTGGCAGATCTCCTGCACCTCGGCGAGCTGGTGGCTCGACAGCAGCACAGTGTGTCCGTCGGCCGCGAGATCGGTGATGAGCGTGCGCATTTCGGCCAGGCCCGCCGGGTCGAGGCCGTTGGTCGGTTCGTCGAGGATGAGCAGGTCCGGGTCACCGAGCATGGCCGCGCCGACGCCGAGACGCTGTTTCATGCCGAGCGAATAGGTCCGGAAGCGGTCGCCTGCCCGGTCGGCCAGGCCGACGCGTTCCAATGCCTTCTCGACCTCGGCATTGCCATGGCCGCGATAGCGGGCCAATACCCGCAGGTTGTCGCGGCCCGAGAGGTACGGGTAGAAGCCGGGGCCCTCGATGAGTACACCGATTCGGCGCAGCACCTCCGGATCGCCCGGCGACAGGCCCCGCACGGTCGCGGTGCCCGCGCTGGGCCGGATGAGACCGGCGAGCATGCGCAACGTGGTGGTTTTGCCCGCGCCGTTGGGCCCGAGGAATCCGTAGATCTCCCCCGCCGCGACCCGCATGCTCACCCCGTCCACCGCGAGGTGTTCGCCATAGCGTTTGGTCAACTCGCTGGTGACCACGATCGATTCGTTCATGCAAATCAGAATCCGCGCTCGAGGGGTGCCGGGACATCCGTCCCGCGGCGTGCACCGCGCTACGCCGCGCGGCCTACGCGGCTTCTCGCGGGAAATACGTGCGCAGGCCGACGCGGCGGGTGGGCGCACACAATAGGGTTGGGCACGTGGGAGCGTCTGCGAAGTGGGAGCGTGGCTCAGTCGTTCAGGACTGGGGCCTGGCAGTGGTGGTCGCGGTGATCCAGCTGGCCGGTAGTTCCGGTGCGAATTCGCATCAAACCGGCGTGCGGTCACTGGACGCGTTCGCGTATCTGCTGCTGCTCGCCGGGCCGGTGGCGCTCGGTTTCCGGCGGGTAGCGCCCGAAGTGGTGCTGGCGGTGTCGCTGATCGCCACGGTGACCTATGTCCTGCGCGACTACGGATATGGGCCGATCTTCCTGTCGCTGGTGATCGCCTTCCTCTCGGCCGCCGTCACCGGGTCGCGATGGCGCACCTACCCGGTGGTCGCGATCGGGTATCTGACGATGGTGTGGCCACTACCCGCCCTGCTCGGGCGGCACTCCGACGCGTGGCAGATATTCGGCCTGCTGGCCTGGATGGGCGTGCTGGTCGGGATCGCCGAAGGCGTACGGCAGCGGCGCGCGGTGGTGCTCGCGCGCGAGCAACGGGCCGAGGCGGCACAACGCGACGAGCAAGCTCAGCAGGCCAGGGCGGCCTCCGAGGAGCGGTTGGCGATCGCTCGGGAACTGCACGATGTGCTGGCGCACAGTCTTTCGCTGATCAACGTGCAGTCGTCGGTGGCGCTGGAGTTGTTCGATCGCAAGCCGCAGCAGGCGGCCGCGGCGCTGGCGACCATCAAGACAACCTCGAAAGAGGCGCTGACCGAGGTGCACACGCTGCTGCACGCGATTCGCAGTGGCGCGGCGGTGGTGCCGCAGTACCCGGAACACGCTCCCGTCGTGGATGATTCGCCCCCGCCGCCGCGTCCCGCTCCGCGCGCGCCTGCACCGACCCTCGACGACCTCGACACACTGCTCGAGCGCACCCGCGCGACCGGGCTCGACGTCGATACCAAGATCATCGGTACGCCGAAGAAGCTGCCGAGCGTGATCGATGTGGCCGCGGCCAGAATCGTGCAGGAATCGCTGACCAACGTGGTGCGCCACGCGCCCGGCGCGACCGCCCTGATCACCCTGCGATACACCCCGGAATCGGTCGACATCACCGTCGACAACACCCGGCCGACCGGAACCGCTGTCCGAACCGGCATCGGCGGCAACGGGATTATCGGCATGCGTGAGCGGGCGCACGCGCTCGGCGGGGCGCTCACCGCGGGGCCGCGACCGTCCGGCGGGTTCCGGGTGGCGGCCCGATTGCCCGCTCGCCCAGCGACTTCGGCCGCGTCCGCGCGATCATCGGATTCACCGGGCAGGGAGGCGGGCGCATGACCGAACTGCCGCCGGTCGGGTCGGGGCCCGCCAAGATCCGGCTACTCGTCGCCGACGATCAAGCGCTGGTGCGCGGTGGTTTCGTCGCACTGCTGGACGCCCAGGACGACATCGAAGTCATCGGCGAGGCCGAAAACGGCGAGCAAGCCGTCCGGATGACCCGAGCCCTCGTCCCCGACGTGGTGCTGATGGACATCCGCATGCCGATCCTCGACGGCCTCGCCGCCACCCGCATGATCGCCGACGACCCCCAGCTCGCGCCGGTCCGCGTCGTCGTCCTCACCACCTTCGAACTCGACGAATACGTCTTCGAGGCGATCCGCGCGGGCGCCGCGGGCTTCCTGGTCAAACACACCGAACCCGCCGACCTGCTCCGCGCCGTCCGCGTGGTGGCCGCGGGCGACGCCCTCCTCTCCCCCGGCGTCACCCGCCGCCTCCTCGCCGAATTCTCCACCCACGCCAAACAACCACCCCCCGCCGCCTTCGCCGAACTCACCGACCGCGAACGCGAGGTGATGACGCTGGTGGCCGAAGGCCTCACCAACGCCGAAATCGGCGCCCGCCTCTACATGTCCCCCGCCACCGCCCGCACCCACGTCAGCCGAATCCTCACCAAACTCGACGCCCGCGACCGCACCCAACTCGTAGTCCTCGCCTACGAATCAGGCCTGGTCCGCCCGGGCTGGCAATAGCGCCACCATTGCTACATACCTGGTGGAACTCGAACCCGAGGTAGCCCGATGGCTGCGCTCACTGACTACACGCGAGTACGGCCAGGTAGACGTGTACGTGGGCATGCTGGCCGAACGTGCAACCACCCTGAGCGAACCGTGGTCGCGCAATCTTGGCGATGGGGTACGTGAACTCCGCTTTCACCTTCACCCGCGAGAAATGCGAATCACCTACTGGCTCGCTCCGGGTCGTCGCATCGTGCTGCTGACAGTTTTCCGCAAGACTCGCATGCGGGAGACCGACGAGGTGGCGCGAGCCAAGGCACTACGCAAGGTATGCGAATCGGAACATGGTTGTGCCCACACAGATTTCGACAGGAGGTAACCGATCATGACTGAGCACCCATCGATGGACGACCTGCGCCGTGAACGGATGAGCAGCCCCGGGTTCGACGCGGGCGAGTACGAGGCCGGGCGGGCCGAGGCGATTCTGGCGATCGAGCTGGCCGAAGCCATTCGCGAACGGCGGCTGGAACTCGGGCTGACACAGACACAGCTGGCCGAACGGGCTGGGCTGCGTCAACCCGAGGTCTCACGGATCGAATCCGGGGGCGGGACACCGACAATCGGCATGCTCGAACGTTTGGCGTATGCGCTCGAGGTTCGGTTCGTCGCTCGGTTCGAGAAGGTCGACGCGGCGTAGGACTTACTTGCCCTGGTCGGCTTGCCGGCGTTCGGAGGCGGAGAAGCGGGCGCGGCGGGCTGCTCCCGCGGGGGCGGCTTGGGCTCGGGCCGAGTAGGCGGAGAGGGCGTCGAAGGCGCCTCGGACGCCGCCCGCGACCGGGGCGTAGGTGATGGCCGAGCCGGGGTCGAAGCCGAGGTTGGAGCCTACTTCGACGGCGTCCATGTTGGCGCCGAGGAAGACGAAGGTCCAGTTGTACACGTCTTGCTGCTGGGTGATGAGGGACTTCACCGCGGCGTGGGTCCATTCGCGGCTGGAATTCTCGTGGCCGTCGGTGAGAACCACGACGATCACGGTGCCGGGACGCTCGTGTTCGGGGCGCCCGGCCAGCTCGCTGCCCACGCTGGTGACGAGCTTGCCGAGCGCGTCGTAGAGCGCGGTCCCACCACGTGGCTGCAAACTCGGCGCAGGCACCTGAGCCAGCGGCACATTCGCGTAGACCACGTCATAGGTGGTGTCGAACTGCGCGAGCGTGACCTCGACCGTCTTCGGCACACTGCGCTGCTGTTCGAAATAGGCGGCCAACCCACCTTCGGTATCGGCCTTGATCGTCTGCATCGACCCCGAACGGTCGAGCAGAACGGCGATCAGCGTGCGGTCGGAATCAGTCATGTGTACGAACACCCCCGTGTCGGTCGGATCAGCAATTCCCACCGTACGCCGCGAAAGAGGACCGTCTGACCGGCGAAAAGAAGACGCCAAGGTATCGCCAAGCCTGGGTCCCGGATATGGGGCCGGCGCTCGCATTCCACCGCTCCGCCGACCCCACTTTCGAACCGGCGCTCGGTCGGAACCGGCGTGCCCCAGTCTTCGTCGGGGAACGCGGCGTTTGAGTCGGATGCGGTGGCGTTTCGGGCGAGTGCGAGGCCGACAGCCGATGTTGCACCTGGCATGACAACGACTTCGACGGCCGATGCGGCGGTGCAGAACACCGATCGCCGAATCCGGCCCGCCCTGCTGACCATGTTCCTCGGCAGCTTCACGCTGGTGACCGCCGAATTCCTGCCGCCCGGTGTACTCACCGCGCTGGCGACCGATCTGAATGTGCCGGAGGGCGTGGTCGGGCTCTCGGTGAGCGCGACGGCGCTGACCGCGCTGGTGGCCGCGCTCGGATCGGGCGCACTGTTCCCCCGCCTGGATCGGCGCACCCTGCTGATCTGGCTGACCGTCGGCGCGGCGGTGTCGAACGTGGTGGTCGCCCTCGCGCCGAACATCGTGTTGTTGCTGATCGCGCGACTGCTGCTCGGTCTGGCTGTCGGCGGCTACTGGTCGATGGCGCTGGTGATCGCGGCGAAGCTCGTCCCGGCCGAACGGCTCGGCAAGGCGATGATGATCGTGAACGCGGGAACCACGGTCGCGACGGTGGCCGGAGTGCCGCTCGGCGTGCTGCTGAGCACCTACGCCGGGTGGCGGACGACCTTCCTGATCGCGGCCGCGCTGACCGCCGCCACCGCCGTCGCCGTGCGGCTGATGCTGCCGCCGATCGCGCCGAGCAAGGGCATCGGATTCACCGCACTCGGCAATGCCCTGCGGTCCCCGGGCGTGACGCTCGGGCTGGTCAGCATGGTCGCCGTCGTCGGCGGGCACTTCGCCGGATACACCTACATCCGCCCGGCCCTGGCCGAACTGCTCGGTGCTGGCCCGGCGGTGATCCCGGTGCTGCTCGCCCTGTTCGGCGTCGGTGGTCTGCTCGGCAACTTCGTCCTCGGCGCCCTCGCCGACCGCCACCTCGGCGCCCTGCTGGTGGCGGTGCCGGCAGCCGTCGGCCTGTCACTGCTCGCGATCATCGCCTCCGCGGCGTTCGCCCCACTCGCCTACCTGGCCGTGGTGGTGTGGGGCGCCGCGTTCGGCGGCATTCTCAATCTCGTTCAGGTGTGGGTCTCACGGGTGCTGCCCGATCGCATGGAAGCGGGCAGCGGACTGATCGTCGCCGGTTTCCAGCTGGCGATCATCCTCGGCTCGGCGATCGGCGGCCGCGGGGTGGACAGCATCGGCCTGGCCCCGACCTACGCGCTCGGTGCCGTCGCCGCGGTCCTCGGCGGAGTACTGATCCGACGCTCACTCACCCGAGCGGGGCACTGACATCAGTCGATGTCCGGGCCGCCCGCCGCCACTGCGACGGCGTGCGGCCCGTCTGCCGCCGGAACGCCCGCCCGAACGCCGTCTCCGAGCGGTAGCCGAGCCGGCGGGCCACCGTGCCGACCGGCACAGCGTGGTCGACCAACAGCAGTTGTGCCCGCTCGATCCGCAGTTTCGTCAGGTAGCGGCCCGGTGTGAGGCCGGTCGCCGCCTGAAAACGGGCGGCGAACCCGGACCGCGAGGCCAGCGCGATCTTCGCCAGCCCCTCGACGGTCCACTCCTGCCCCGGGTCGGCGTGCATCGCGGCCACGGCCTGCGCCACCCCGGGCTCGTTCACCTTCAGCAGCCACCGTGGCGGCGCGCAACCACGGGCATGCCAGGACTCGATCGCCATCGACGTGAGCAAGGTGGCCACCCGATCGCCTTGGACGCCGAACGGGTCAGGGCACTGTTCGACCAGATGGCGAAACATGGTCGCGGCCAGAGGCGTGTGGTCGACGAAACCGGTCAGCAGCAGCCGTTGTGGCAGCGCGGTCATGGCACTGCCGGTCCCGACAGGTTCCAGGCGCACCCGGAGCACCCGGCCGTCCGACAGCGCGTTGATCGCGAATCGGTCCGTGCCGGGCACGAACAGGAAGTCCCCACTCGCCAGATCTTCTGTCTTGCTGAGCCCTTCGACCCGGACCAGCCCGTCCAGCACCACCAGCGCGCTCGGCTCGGTCATGAACTCCCACTGGCCCGCTGCCAGCGCGAACTCGTCGCGCCCGGCGAAGCGCCACTGCACACCGGCCAGCACATCATCGAGGCTGTGCGCACCATCGGTCTGCGTCACTGTGCACCCCTCCTGATGGAACTCCGATGCCCTGCACGGTACCGGTCGACGGGTCGTACGCGCGGTGACGTACGCCGGATCGGGTCTCGCGGCCGATGTCGTCGGTCGTTCGGGCGAGCAGGGTTGAGACATGAACATTGTCGACAGCGCGACGACGCTGACCCTGCTGGCCGACCACTACGACGGAGGGTGGCATCCATGGCCGTTCTTCTGGATCTTCCCGGTGATCTTCTGGATCACCGTGATCGCACTGGTGTTCTTCGCCCGCCGACGGTGCGCGGGACGCGGTGACGCGGTGGGCGCGCTGCGCGAAGGTTTCGCTCGCGGCGAGATCACCGAGGACGAATATCGCGGCAGGCTCGCGGTATTGAGCGAACCGCGCGGGAGGAAGTAGCGATGCGTTTCGGAATCGTGCTCGTGCCCCGGTCCGGGGCGGAGTGGACACAGGCGGTGACCGGGGCGCAGGCGCAGGGATACGGCACGCTGATGCTGCCGGACACGCTGTACACGCCGTCCCCGCTGCTCGCCCTGGCAGCGGCCGCCGCCGTGACGGAGACCGTGCGATTGCGGCCCAATGTCCTGGCCGCACCCTTCCGCTCCGCCGCTACGACTGTTCGGGAAACGGCCGCACTGCAACTGCTTTCGGACGGCCGATTCGAACTGGGGATCGGCACCGGCAGACCGGACGCACGAGCGGAGGCCGAAAGGCTCGGCATGCCATGGGGTTCGGCGGGTGAACGACGACACCAGCTGATCGACACCATCACCTCGGTGCGCGCCCAGGTCGACCCGCCACCACCGGTGGTCATCGCGGCGAGCGGGCCTCGAATGCTCACCACCGCGGCGGAATACGCCGACCGCATCCTGCTGGCGGCGGCACCGGACGCGACCGAGGACGACCTCGCCGAAATGGTCGGCACCGTCACCGCCCACACCGACCGCGAGGTCCGATTCACCCTCCAACTGGTCGGCATCGGCGACCAGCTCCCCATCTGGCTGAGCACCCGCCTCGGCCACACCCCCGACAAACTCCGCGCCGCGGGAGCCGCCGGACTTCTCCCCAGTGATCCACAGGCCGCTGTGGAAATCCTCGAGTCCCGCAGCGAGCGTTACGGAATCGACGAGCTGATCGTCCCGGGCGAGCTGGCCACCGCCTTCGCCCCGGTTCTAGAACGCGCATATCAGTAGACGATCCGCGACGCGAAAAGCCCGCCCCCTGATACAGGGGGCGGGCTTTCGGTTCAGCTGGTTACTGCTACTCGCCGGAGGCGGCGGCCTCGGGCGCGGTGCCCTCGGCTGCGCCGGTGAGAACCACCTCGGGCTTGTCGTCGGTCGCGGACGTCTTGGTCAGCTTCGTCTTGCCTTCGAAGGTGAACTTGGCGTCCTCGCCGAGACCCTCGCCGTTCCAGCCTTCGACGTCGACCAGAATGGTCTGGCCCGCGCCGATCTCGCCGAAGAGGATCTTCTCCGAGAGCTGGTCCTCGATCTCGCGCTGGATCGTGCGACGCAGCGGACGAGCACCGAGAACCGGATCGAAGCCACGCTTGGCGAGCAGGCTCTTGGCCTGATCGGTCAGCTCCATCGCCATGTCCTTGTTCTTCAGCTGCACCGAGACGCGGGCGATCATCAGGTCCACCATCATCACGATCTGTTCGCTCGTGAGCTGGTGGAAGACGATCACGTCGTCGATGCGGTTGAGGAACTCGGGGCGGAAGTGCTTCTTCAGCTCGTCGTTGACCTTGAGCTTCATCCGCTCGTAGTTCGAGCCCTCGGCGCTCGACTGGGTGAAGCCCAGGCCGACAGCCTTCGAGATGTCGGAGGTGCCCAGGTTCGAGGTGAAGATCAGCACGGTGTTCTTGAAGTCGACCGTACGACCCTGACCGTCGGTGAGACGGCCGTCCTCGAGCACCTGCAGGAGCGTGTTGTAGATCTCCTGGTGCGCCTTCTCGATCTCGTCGAACAGCACCACCGAGAACGGCTTGCGGCGCACCTTCTCGGTGAGCTGGCCGCCCTCCTCGTAGCCCACGTACCCGGGAGGGGCACCGAACAGACGAGAAGCGGTGAAGCGGTCGTGGAACTCGCCCATGTCGATCTGGATGAGCGCGTCGTCGTCGCCGAACAGGAAGTTCGCCAGCGACTTGGCGAGCTCGGTCTTACCGACACCCGAGGGGCCGGCGAAGATGAACGAGCCCGACGGACGCTTGGGGTCCTTCAGACCGGCGCGAGTGCGGCGGATCGCCTTGGAGACGGCCTTGACGGCATCCTCCTGGCCGATGATCCGCTTGTGCAGCTCGTCTTCCATCCGGAGCAGACGGGTGGTCTCCTCCTCGGTGAGCTTGAAGACGGGGATGCCGGTCCAGTTGGCCAGCACCTCCGCGATCTGCTCGTCGTCGACCTCGGCCACGACGTCCAGATCACCGGAACGCCACTGCTTTTCGCGCTCGGCACGCTTGGCGACGAGTTGCTTCTCCTTGTCGCGCAGACGCGCGGCCTTCTCGAAGTCCTGCGCGTCGATAGCGCTTTCCTTCTCCCGGCGAGCATCGGCGATCTTGTCGTCGAAGTCGCGCAGGTCCGGCGGAGCGGTCATCCGGCGGATGCGCATGCGCGCGCCCGCTTCGTCGATCAGGTCGATCGCCTTGTCCGGCAGGAACCGGTCGTTGATGTAGCGGTCGGCCAGGGTGGCGGCGGCGACGAGCGCGCTGTCGGTGATGGAGACCCGGTGGTGCGCCTCGTAGCGGTCGCGCAGACCCTTGAGGATGTTGATGGTGTGCTCGACGGTCGGCTCGCCCACCTGCACCGGCTGGAAACGGCGTTCCAGGGCGGCGTCCTTCTCGATGTACTTGCGGTACTCGTCGAGGGTGGTGGCACCGATGGTCTGCAGCTCGCCACGGGCCAGCTTCGGCTTCAGGATCGAGGCCGCGTCGATGGCGCCTTCGGCAGCACCCGCGCCGACGAGCGTGTGCAGCTCGTCGATGAACAGGATGATGTCGCCGCGGGTGTTGATCTCCTTGAGCACCTTCTTGAGGCGCTCTTCGAAGTCACCGCGGTAACGGCTGCCCGCGACCAGGGAGCCCAGGTCGAGGGTGTAGAGCTGCTTGTCCTTGAGGGTCTCGGGGACCTCGCCGTTGACGATGGCCTGTGCGAGACCCTCGACGACCGCGGTCTTACCGACACCGGGCTCGCCGATCAGCACCGGGTTGTTCTTGGTGCGGCGCGAGAGCACCTGCATCACGCGCTCGATTTCCTTCGAGCGCCCGATGACGGGATCGAGTTTGCCTTCGAGGGCCGCCTGAGTGAGGTTGCGACCGAACTGGTCGAGCACCAGCGACGTGGACGGGGTGCCCGCCTCGCCGCGCGGACCGGCGCCCTCGACGGGCTCCTTGCCCTGGTACCCGGACAGCAGCTGGATGACCTGCTGACGGACACGGTTGAGGTCGGCGCCGAGCTTGACCAGCACCTGGGCCGCGACGCCCTCGCCCTCGCGGATGAGGCCGAGCAGAATGTGCTCGGTACCGATGTAGTTGTGGCCGAGCTGCAGCGCTTCGCGCAGGCTCAGCTCCAGCACCTTCTTGGCACGCGGGGTGAAGGGGATGTGACCGGACGGCGCCTGCTGGCCCTGCCCGATGATCTCCTCGACCTGGCTACGCACACCCTCCAGCGAGATGCCAAGGGACTCCAGCGACTTCGCCGCCACGCCCTCGCCCTCGTGGATCAACCCAAGCAGGATGTGCTCGGTGCCGATGTAGTTGTGGTTGAGCATCCGGGCCTCTTCTTGGGCCAGGACAACGACACGCCTCGCGCGGTCGGTGAACCTCTCGAACATCGCTCCCTCACTCTCCTGCTCCGACATTCTGGCAACAGACGCCGCAGTATGCTCGATACAACCTAGGGCGTCGGACCGACAACTTTCGCCGTCAGCCTGCCATGAAGCCCGGGGGTTGCGGCCCCCGCCATCCACTCTAGTTGGCAGGGGATTCCGCCGCCGCCGGTCCACCCTATTGGGGACCGGCGACAACATGGTCACTCACTGACAACGCGCACGTCGCAGCATTCGTTTCCACCTCAGTTTTGCCTACAGCGAAATCGCGCCACGCGGCTCAACCGGTGAAGGGTGGGACGAATTCGCACGGAACCGCGGCCTGCCGGGCGGGATCGAGGGCGTTGAGGACATGGCCTGCCGCGCGCGGACTGCCCGCGATGGCCAGGTGCTCGGAGTAGTCCTGCGCGCACCCGTCCTGCACGACGATCGAGGTGGCGTTCGGGCCGGGGACCAGACCCGATGTGTGCGGGACGACTATCTCGTCGAGGCCGGCGACAATATTGGTGTAGGTGACGCGCGGGTCGTACACGCCGTCGGCGTTGAGAGCCGCCAGGAAGGCGGCGCCGGTGAGCATCTGCCCACATGCCTGGCACAGCGACGAGCTGACCGCGTCGAACGCGGGCCCGGCACCGAGTGCCCTGCTGAAGTGGGCGATATCGCCCGCCGCGAGCACATTGGTGCCGAGCCAGGGCGGCGCGATCCCGACGAGCTTGCCGACCTTGTTCCCGCCACCCAGCCGCTTGATGTAGTAGTTGCCGACGATATTGCCCTGCGAATGGGCGACCAGGTCTACCCGCGCGGCACCGGTGCGGGCCAGCACACCGTCGACGAAGGCGGAAACCTCGGCGGCGCTCTGCTCGATGGGACGCATGCCGCCGATCGCCGAGATCGGCCACGGGAGGCCGTAGGCGCCGTAGGTGAGGCTGAAGACGCAATAGCCCTCATTGGCCAGCAGCGGGGCGTACACACCCCAGTTCGTCTGCCCTCCGCCGCCGGTGCCGTGCAGCAGGACCACCGGGTCGGGATGCTCGGGCGAGGGGACGCAGGCCGGATCGTTCGCGCCGGGTAGCGAGCCGCCCGGGTTGGTGAGCTCCGGCGGAATGCCCGCGAAGAAGTTGTAGTCGACCGGGAGGGGCTGGGCCGACGCGGTGGCGGGCAGGCAGGCGAACAGGGCCGCGGCCAGCGCCAGAAGCGAACAACGTCGCATGAACGACTCCTCACTAGAACGTGTTCCACTCATCATGGAACACGTTCTAGTGATCGCGTGGCACTACCGGCCGTAAACCATCGCGACCGGTGCCGCGGCCACATCGGTGGCCGAACCGGACTTACCCTGCTGCACGCCCGCGGCGAACAGCGCGCCACACAGCACCAGGAACGCGGCACTGTGCAGCACCGCGCGGACGATATTCCAGCGAACCCAGGTCGCCTCGAAATCCGCACGGACAGCGGCGGTGTCGGCGATCGACGCCGGATCACCCGCCGCGGCGAGCGCGTCGTTGAGCGGCACGTTCAGTCCGGCGGTGACCGCGAACGCGATCACGTTGAGCGCCAACGCGATTCCGATCCAGATCAGCGTCGAGCGCTGTTCCTTGCCGAGGTGCAGCGCGGCCGCCAGCGCGGTGAAACCGACCGTGCCCATGAAGCCGAACATGAACCAGGGGTTGATGATCACGACGTTGATCTTCTGCATCACGTCGATCAGCGTGCGGTCGTCGGTGCGGGCCAGCGCGGGCATCACCGAGATCGCGTAGGCGTAGAACACGCCGGCGATGAGTCCGGTACTGAGCAGGGCCAGCACCATGGTGGCCATCCGAACTGCGAACATGCGATGTCTCCTGACTCGTGGTCCGGAGCTTCGATCCCGCGCTCCGGTGATACGAGTAAGTCAACCGCCCAGACCGGATCCGCGACATAGTTCAGACGCTCACCGGCCTACGCGAACGTCCCACTCACAAATCGTGGTCGGAGATCAGGCCGCTCTGCATCGCCAGCGCGGCCAATCGGGTGCGCTTCTGGTTCTGCGGCAGATTTTCCACCCCGAACTTCGCGAACAAGGCGCGCAGGTGGGTTTTGATGGCGTCGATCGAGAGGAACAATTCCTCGGCGATCTGCTGGTTCGACGCGGGCGTCGCGAATCCGGTGCCGTGTTTGTACGGACGGCACAGCGCGACCAGCACCGCGCGCTGGGTCTCGGTCAGTGAGCGCATGGTGGGGATGGACCCGGACGCGGTATGCGTCGCGTCATCCACCACACCGCCGAAATCGAAGAAGTGCACGAGCGTGGTCCCGACCCGGATCCGGTCGCCGGGACTCAGCCGACGCCGCCCGACCAGCCGCTCGCCATTGACGAAGGTGCCGTTGCGCGACAGCCCGTCATCGATGATGGTCCAGTGCGCACCGAGATGTTCGACCGCCGCGTGCAGCCGGGAAACCTCGGCATCCCACGCGAGCACCAGGTCGGCCTGCACATTGCGCCCGATGGTGACACGCTGCTGCCCGGCCTCCAGGGCCAATTCATGCTGCTTACCGGTGTCGTCGGTATACCGCAGGAAGGAACTCACTGCGCGACACCGCCGGATACTCGAAACACCTTGTGCACGGCCATCAGTCTACGTCCCGAGACCCCACACCCGGGACAACCCGGGCCCCTTGTTCCCCGCACCCGGCACAACCCGGGCCCTTCGTTCCCTCGTTTTCCCCACTGACGCAACCCCGCACGCCCCGACCTCGAGGAGGGGCAGGCAGGCGCAGCCTGCCGTTCGCGGCCGTCCCGTCGTTGAGGCGCCGTTGCGTAGGCGACGAAGGAGCAAGCAACGGTGCCTCAAC
>NZ_JBHUYK010000040.1:0-53169 GCF_042668615.1 Nocardia sp. NPDC057272
CGACCAACCGGTCGGGCGCCTCTCCTGTATTCAGTTGCAGGAATCCGCTATCGGACTCCGGCGGCTGCCAGCATGTCGTCGACGCGGGCGAACTTGTCCCGCGAGCGCCCGGCCACCTTGCCCCGCTCGAGTTCGGAAGCCTCGATCCGGCGCCAGGCGTCGAGTTCCACGACTCCCGGCACCCGGTCGCGAACGCGCGCACGCACCTCGTCCGCACCGAGCGTCCCGCCGGTCGGCAGCAGGCCCGCGTCCGCGTCCGCCAGCAGGCGGATCACCGTGTCGCGCGAGCACTTCTTGTTGGTGCCGATGATGCCGCGCGGCCCGCGCTTGATCCACCCGGTGACATATCCGCCCGGTACACCCACGACCGACCCCTCATCGTTGGGGATGACACCGCGACTTTCGTCGAAGGGCAGCCCCTCGACGGGCGTCCCGAAGTAGCCCGTCGCGAAGATGACCATGCCTGCGGGCACCTCTTCGAACTCGCCGGACCCGACCGCCTCGACCCGGCCGGTGGACGGGTCCTTGACCAGGTCGTTGCGCTCGATCCGCACGCCCTCCACCCGGTCCGAACCGAGGATCTCCACCGGTGAGGCACAGAAGGACAGCACGATCTTGCGCTCGGCGTCGGTCGAGGGGCGGCCGGCGTAGTCGGCCAGCGTGGCCAGTTTCCGATCGGTGCCGAACTGCCCGTCGTCTCCGGTGTTCTCGAAGCCCGTGCAGCTGACGTCGACGCCGGGCAGCTCGCCCAGCTCCTCGAGCTCGGGGTTGTTGAACGCGCCGTCGGCCGCACCACGCCGTCCGAGTACCCGGACTTCGCGCAGCTTGCTCCCGGCCAGTGCGTCGAGCGCGTGGCCGGCGATGTCGGTGGCGCGCAGGACGTCAGTGGGCAGGCTCAGCACCCGCGCCACGTCCATCGCCACGTTGCCGTTGCCGACGATCACCACGCGTTCGGAGTCGAATCGCACTGGCAGCTCGGCGCTGTCCGGGTGGGCGTTGTACCAGGCGATGAACTCGCGCGCGGCGAAGGCGCCCGGCAGCGTGGCACCGGGAATCCCGGGCACCGAGTCGCCCGAGGCACCGACGGCGATGATGACCGCGTCGTACCAGTCGAGCAGTTCCTCGGTGCTCACGTCGGTACCGACCCGGACGCCACCGAAGAACCGGAAACGCGGGTTGTCGAGGATCCGCCCGAGCGAGTCCAGCACGAGCTTCTTCTCGCCATGATCAGGGGCGACGCCATAACGCACCAGTCCGCCGAGCACCGGCAGCCGGTCGTAGAGATCGACCTCGATCTCCCGGGTGACGATCTGGCGCAGCCGCCCCCGCAGGTACGTGCCCTCCTTCGGTGCGAGCAGGTGTCCGGCCGCGTAGAGCCCGGCCGGACCCGCACCGACGACGGCGACCCGCAACGGGCTCACCGCAGGGAACGTTCGTAGTAATCCGCGTTGACCGTGAGGTAGTTGTTCCACTTCTCCGGGAGGTCCCACTCATGGAAGGCGGCACTGACCGGACAGGCTTCCATGCAGGCGTTGCAGTCGATGCACTGACGCGGATCGATGTAGAGCTGCTCGGCCTTGTCGAAGTCCGGGTCGTCCGGGCGCGGCGAGATGCAGTCGGCAGGGCAGACCTCGATGCAGGAGTAGTCGGCGATGCACGGCGCGGCAATAACGTAGGTCATGGCACGTCCCTTTTCACAGCTTCTTCATGTAGTCGTCGTGGTGCACCGGGCACCCGATCTTGGCGCCGTTGCACACTTCGCACTCTTCGCCGGCGACGGCACCGGTGCCGTCACATTCCTCGCAGGGCACGATCGGGCGTTTGCACATGACGCACGCCTCCAGCACCGGGGAGTCACTCATCGTATTCTTCGCTTTCACATAGTTGGCTGGTCAGCGGGCACGGACCTGAACGCGGCCACCGCCGCGCGGAAGGCCGAGGGTCTTGTAGTCCGGCACCCACGGCGTGTCGGCCGGAACCGACAAGTCGTACTGCCGGAGCAGGGCGTGGAAGAATGCCTTGGCTTCGAGCTGGGCGAAATGCAGTCCGATGCACTTGTGCACCCCGACACCGAAGGGCATCCACGCCATCTTGTGCACGCGCTCCTCTTGCCGATCGGCAGCGAAGCGCTCGGGATCGAACGTTTGTGGATCACGCCAGACCCGCGGGTTGTGGTGGACCGCGAACGGCTGCACCGACACCAGCGTGCCTTTGGGAATGTAGTAACCGAGTAGCTCGGTGTCCTCGACGGCTTCGCGCACCATCGCGGGCACCGGCGGGTTCAGCCGCAGGCACTCCTTGAAGACCAGCTCGAAATCGCTCATCTCGCCGAGCTCGTTGTACTGCACCGCCAGGCCAAGGCGCAGGCTCTGCTTGCGCACCCGCTCCTGCCATTCGGGGTACTTGGCGAGGTAGAAGCCGACCGTGGTCATCGCGGCGGTGGTGGTGTCGTGCGCGGCGAACAGCAGGAAGATCATGTGATCCACGATCTCCTCGTCACTGAAGCTGTGCCCGTCCTCGTCGCTGGCCGTGCAGAGGCTGGAGAACAGGTCGGCGCCCGGCTCGGCGCGCTTGAGCGGGAGGTACTTGTTGAAGAACTCCTCCAGCTTGGCGCGGCCGTTGATCGCCTTCATCCAGGCACCGCCCGGGATCGGCTTGCGCACGATGGCCGACAGGCCGGTCAACGCGTCTTCGAAGGCGCGGTGCAGCTCGTGCTTCTCCGGCTCCGGCAGTTCGAGGCCGAGGAACACCTTCGCGGCGATGTCGAAAGCGATCGCGCGGACCATCTCCACCAGCTCGACCTCGCCGATGGGGAACTTCGCCACGTGATCGATGATCACGTCGTTGATGCCGTCGAGGTATCCCTTGAGCTGCTGAGAGGTGAACGCCTGCTGGAAGATCAGCCGGTGCATGCGGTGCTCTTCGAAATCCATCAGCAGCAGGCCGCGCTTGAACGAGACGCCGATCAGTGGGTCCCAACCGGGGCCCGCGGCGTAGTTGCGGAACTTGTTCATGCCGACGAGCTCGGCGCCTTCAGGCGTCATCACGCTGACCATGGGCCGGCCGAAGTCGTTGTAGAAGGTCAGGTCGCCGTAGCGTTCGAGCGCATCGAGCTGCCGCTCCTGCCTGCGCAGCAACATCTCTATGACGGCGACGAGCTGCGGATTGCCACTTCCCTCGACGGCACGCAGCCCCGACCCCGCCGGTGGCGTAGCGAGGATCTTGCGCGAATGACCGCCTTGTTTCTTGGCGTCCCGAACACCGCGGTACGCGCGGGCCAGGCCCGAGGTGGCCATTTCCTGCATGCGGTTCCCGAGCGGGCCGTAGGGCGGCGCGATGGTGGAGGTGAACTTCACCGGGCTCCACGAGAAGGCCACCGCCCTGGAATGGGTGAAGGTCTCGAAGCCGTACTTGCCGTGGTAGTTGCCCATGCCGCTCTTGCCGACGCCACCGAAGGGCATGGCCGGGAGCATGTTGATCAGGAAGTCGTTGGCCTGCACCGAGCCGGACCTGGTGCCCTCGACCACCGCGTCGAACCGCTTGTTGCGCGGCCCGTGCCAGTAGAGCGTGAGCGGGTGGTCGTGGGCGGAGATGAAGTCGATCGGCTGTTGGATGTCGGCGTAGGGGTACACCGTCAGCACAGGACCGAATACCTCGGTCTCCTCGATCTTGGACCCGGGGCGAACTCCGGTGAGCACCGTCGGCGCGATCTTGCGGGTGCCCGCGTCCGGCAGCGTCTCACCCAGCGGTGTCGCGCTGTAGGCGGTCGCGCCCAGCGAAACAGCCTCGGCGACAAGCCCGTTGATGCGGTTGTAGTTCGAGTCGTTGATGATCGAGGTGTAGTCGGGGTTCTTCAGGATCGACGGGAAGGCCGACTTCCAGGTCTCGAGCAGCTGCGCGACGAACCGTTCGACGTGCTGTTCGGGCACGAAGACGTAATCGGGACACAGGCACACCTGGCCGGAGTTGGTCACCCGCGCGGCACCGATGAGCTTGGCGGCCCGATCGATATCGGCGTCGGCATCGACGACCACGGGGTTCTTGCCGCCCAGTTCGAGGGTCACCGGCACCAGGTTCTTCGCGGCGTCGGTGGCCACCGAGGCGCCGACTTCCGGGGATCCGGTGAAGAACATCGCGTCGAACTTCAGCTTGGAGAAGTCCGAGCCGCCGCCGTGGGTCGAGGTGATCAGCGCGAACTCGCTGACGTCGAAGTAGTCCGGCGCGGCGGCCGCGAGCAGCCCGGTGGTGTGCTCGGTGACCGAGGACGGGCGAACCATCACCCGGTTGCCTGCCGCCAGCGCCGCCGCGGCCGGCGTGAAGGCCAGCTGCAGCGGGAAGTTCCACGGGCCGATCACGCCGACCACGCCGAGCGGATCGTGGCGCACCCGCGCCCGGATGCCCGCCATGTCGAGCAGCCGGGACGGCCGCGACTCCGCCATCCACTTGCCGATGTGGCGGCGCTGCTCGGCGATGTCGATCAGACACGCCTGCACGTCGCCGACCAGCGACAGCGCGCGCGGCCGGGAACCGAAGTCCTCGGCCAAGGCGTCAGCGATCGCGCTGGCGTTGTCACCGAGAAGGGCGCCCAGGCGGGCCAGCCGGTCGCGGCGCACTTCCAGCGTCGGAATGCCTTCGGCTACAAACGCGCGTTTCTGCGCCTCGAGAATCTCGTCGAGGGTGAGCTGCTCCGGCGTCACGATCTCGATGTGTGGTGCCGGTCCACGGGTGCGCGGCTCGAGAGTCACGGCACGACCTCGGCACTGCGGGCCGCGAAGGTCGCACGCGATGCGGCGAGCGCGGCTTTCGCCGACTCCAGCGTGATGTCCTTGGGGTCGATGCCCTCACGCTCGAAGGCGGCGACCGTGTCCGGGTGGAACCGGTAGCGCAGCGGAAGCCGGTCGTACACGACCGAGAAGGCACGCATGAACTGGCTGACGCGGGTGAAATTGCGCTGGTCGTCCTCGGTCCAGACCAGCTCCAGCCGATCGCGCAGGATCGGTTCGAGCGCACCGACGTTGAGCAGGCGCACCAACGCCGCGACTCGCGGCCAGACGTGCTTCTTGGCGACCGGATGCATGCCGGGCGGCGCGGGCAGCGGCTTCACGGCGAAGCCGAAGGTGTAGCGGCTCACGGTCGTCGAGATCAGTTCGTTCTCGAACACATCGGCCAGGTACTCGACGAACTCGTCGTAGGTCTGCGGCTGCGCGCTGTCGTCGACACCGTAGAGCGAGAACCACTCCTTCGATTCCTCGAAGATCTGCTCCTTCTCGGCGCGGGTGAGTGGGCGCCGCCCGAAATGGTCGACCCAGTTGTAGATCGCCTCGAAGAAGGTGACATGCGCCCAGTAGTAGGTCTCGGGGTTGATCGCGTGGTAGGTGTGGCCCTGGGGCATATCGCCCTTCAGGGTCTTGTGATAGTTGCGGATCTTCACCGCGATCTTCTTGGCGTCCTCGGGCGTGGCGTAGACGAGTGTGCCGATGATCCGGCGCGAGCGCGCTCCGCGTTCGGCGAAGTTCGCCTTGTCGCCGAAGACCTGGGAATGGTCCGAGACCGCTTGGCCCAGCTGCGGCCACATGTTCTCGAGGCCCGCGGTGCGCAGGATGGTGAGGAAGGTCCGCCGGTCGCCGAAGTACTTCCAGGTCAGGGAGTTCGGCGGGATGGGTCGCTGCACCCGCTCCGACCGGCTCAGGCTGCCGTCGCCGGGACGGGAATGCAGGCGCTCACCCGCCTGGTAGACATTGCGGCCCACGACAGAGTCCTGGTCGAGCGCGAGCGGCCCGGCTTGCTCACCAATCTGCGCAGCCGTCGAACTCTCCTGCAACTCGGTCATGAGCGACACTCCTTCCCGCACCCCTCGGTGCGCCCTGGTTGAGCCATGACGCCCCGAGGCGCTAACCAGTAAGCGGTCCTGAGGCACTGACACACGATCTGCATCTTGTTTCAAGAGTAGAGATCGGGGCCACCCTGCGCAATGCTTTCGGCCGATCAGTGAACCGAGACGGAAGCGCCAAGGAAATCGAGCATCACAACGATGCGCGCCGCAGCGACGAGGACCGGTGGCGGGACCACCAGGCGACTCTCGAACCCACCGGCTACCCCGGCGGCGGGAAGAGTGCCGATTGAGTCAAGTCGGCAGCACCGCTGACGACGAATACGCCGAGTACCCCTGTCAGTTCCGATTCGACAGGGGCACAGCGCACTTCGGCGAACGCAGACTCAGCGGCCGACGCGGCGGTCACCGATCCGGTCGGCCAGCCAGGCCGCCCGCAACACCGGATTGTGCAGGTAGAGCGAACGAGAGAAACGGTTCTCCGACTGCCACCACGGCATCATGTCCTCGTGGATCTCGTCGCTGGTCAGGTGATCGGCCAGCAAGCTTCCGAGGTAGGGAGCCTGGCCGAGACCGTGACCATTGCAGCCGATGGCGTAGTACACATTCTTCGATGCCTTGCCGACCACGGGTGCCCGCGAGGACGTCATCGCGATCCAGCCGCCCCATGTCTTGGTCACGGCGACATCGCGCAACGACGGGAACCGAGCGCGGAAGGCATCGGTGAGGTCGGCCACCACGCCGGGATCCGAAATACGTTCCACGACAGGGTTCTTCCCGAGCTTCAGCTGGCGAACACCCACAGCGATCGTGTCGGCCGGGGTCAGATGGTAGCTCTCCATCACATTGTGTTTGGTCGCCAGGCCCGCGCGGCTGGTCCATCCGGTGGCGACGATGCGCTCGCGCTCGACCGGTGCGGTCTCGATCATGTTGACCCACACCGGCCGAGAGAGCCGTCGCGGCGCGATCGCCAACTCGGGAGCCCACGCGTTATTGGCCAGTACCACCCGTTTGGCGCGTACCCGGCCCAGCGGCGTAGTCACCATCGCGCCCGAACCGATGTCCTCCACCGACTGCACGGGTGACTGCTCGAACACCCGCACCCCCGAATCACAAAGCGCCCCACGTAGACCCAGCGTGAACAGGCCGGGGTTCATGGTGCCTCCCGCCGGGGTCAGCATGCCGCCGAGGAAGGTATCGGGCAGACCGAGTTCCTTCTGGTCACCGACCTCCAGGTGCGCGCCGGCGGCGAGCAGGGCCTGCGCGTCGCGCTGGACCTTGCGCATCTGCCCCTTGGTGACCGCGGCGCCCACGTTGCCGACCGCTTCGTATTCGCAGTCGATGCCGAGCCGCTCGAGCAGATCTTCGGCGAATCGCACCGAGGACGCGGCGAACCTGACCAGGTCGCGTAGCAGCTGCGGATTCACCTTGGCCAGGATCTGCGGTTCGCCGGTCGGCTTGGCCGAGAGCTGCCCGGCATTGCGCGAACTCGCACCGTAGCCACAGAAATCCGATTCGAGCAGGACGACGTCGGCCCCGCGCTCGGCCAGCCGCAACGCGGCCGCCATGCCGCCGAGACCGCCACCGACCACCACGACGTCACAGCTCATCGAGGCTCCCAACGACGCTGCCAGGTCGGCCGGCCGGTCGACCCAACCGGTAAAGGTGGTGTACCTGGGGCCACAGTCCGGCAGTGGACTTCCATTCATGTTGTGTTCCTGTCTTGTCGGATGACGGCGCTGCCCAAGAGGCCTATGTCCGTGGCGCGAGGTTCTATCGGCGTATCTGTAGCCGAGAGTCGTTGTGTGTCATGAGCTTCGATGACTCCGTACAACGTCCGATCCGCCGTCGGACGCCAACTTCCGAGGTTCAGATACCGAGTTGTACGGGGGTGTGCAGGCCGCCTGGCAACGAGCCGAACGCGCCGACGGCGTGCACGATGCGTGCGGCGGTACCTGGATACGGATCGGGTGCAGGGGTGATCTTCAGGGTGCATGCGGAGCCGTCCCCACCGATCGCGGTGACTGACATCGACCGCTCGTAGCCCTCGAACGATCCTTGGGGCAGGCCCTTCCAAGCGATGCGGACCCGCTCGCGACCGTCGTGGACCATCACGGCTGCCTGATCGAATCCCACCCGGTCACCGGGGCTTACCTCGATCCCGATCACCTCGGTAGCGGCCTCGGCGATCACGAAGCCGCCCTCCACGTGCGTCTCATACCCGGTGAGGCCGAGAACGTCGGCGATCATCGCCGCGGACTCGTGCAGCACACCGCTCATCGGGCCGGGCTGATCCGGGGTAGCCGGGGTACCAAGGCCCATTTCGTCGACCAGTACGCCCCGGCCCCACAGGGTGATGTCGGACCGGGATTCGCCGATGATCGAGACGGGCGAGGGCAACGCGCTGCTCAGCAGCGCCGGCAGGACATCGAGCCAGAAGCCGGGCAGCATACCGGTGCCGACGACACGGGCCCCGGTTTCCTCGGCGCGTGTGTGCCACCGCGTGTACAGCTCGAGATCAAAAGTCACCCGGGGATGGACGAAGCAGGCGTGAACAAGGTCCACGCCTGCATCGACGCACAGGTCGATCGCTTGGTACAGCACTTCACCTTTCAGGCCCGCGTAGGCCATGACCTCGAACTCCCCCGAACGGATCGCACCCTCGAGATCGGTGGTCGCGGTGACGCCGACGGCCGGGCCTCCGGTCAGTGAACCGATGTCGCGCCCTGCCTGCTCGTCGAAGAAGACGATCGCGGTGGTCAGTGTGTGTGGACTGGCCGCGATCGCGCTGACGAGTTTTGTGGCGGCGCGGCCGGTCCCATAGAGACCGATCCGTCGTGACTGCGTTGGATCCACGGACCCGCTCCTCAGTCGTTGGCGTAGGCGACGACGCGGACTTCGCACAGGAACTCCGGGCGGGCGAGGTGCGTGACGCCGATTCCGGTCCAGCACGGGTAGGGCGCCTTGATGTATTCATCCTTGACCTTGCCGAAAATCTCACCGTCGCGGGCCATATCAATGTGGTAGGTGAGCAGTTCGATGATGTTGTCCATCGACGAACCGGCCGCTTCGAGCGCCTGCTTGACGCCCTCGAACGCGAACCGGGCCTGCGCCTCGATACCCTCGGCGGGCGCGGAGGTAGCCGGGTCGATACCGACCTGACCGGAGACCCAGATCAGGTCGCCGACGCGGGTGGCCGTCGCGAAATGCAGCTCGGCGTGGTAGCGCTCGGCACGAGCCCCGGGGTTGAAATACTGACGCTTGGACATCGAAAACTCCTGATGGGTGAGGGGTCAGACGAGCCGCTGAAAGACCGGCGACCGGAACGGATCACCCTCGTTCAGCTTCGCCATCTCCTCGGTGAACAGCACACCGTTGCGGACATAGCGGGGGTTGGTCTTGGGCAGTTCCCGGAATTGCGCGTCGTCACCGAAGAACCGAAGAACGAGGGTGTGTCGGTCCGGACAGTCGGCATCGACTGCCGCACCACCGTGCAGCGACCGTGGATGCAGGAACACCACGTCGCCGGGGTTCACCTCGAACGAGACGAGATCCCATGAGTCGGGGTCCTTTTCCAGATCCTTGTCGATCCACGGCAGTCGTGGCAGCGATCCGTCGCCGTAGAGCGGCTCGGTCGGATCGTCGGCGTTGGCGAAGCTGGCACCGTCGTACTCGATCCCCTTCCAGCTGCCACGCACGACCTCGAGCGAGTTCTTCTTGGGGATGTGCTGGAACGAGACCCAGGCATTGCCCCAGTGCGGGCCCGCCCACGGCAGATTCGAGGTGTCCTGATGGAAGGGGCCACGTCCGCTCGCGCCGTTCTCCTTCGCGAATACTTCTTCGGCGAAATACCAGACATGCTGGGAATCCCACAGTTCGGCGAAGAACTCGCCGAACGGCAGCCGGGTCATCAGATTGTCGAGCCGTTGCTTGGCAGCCGGATTGGCATTGTCGATGTGGGTCTGAAGACTCGTACCTTCGAGCTTCCGGAATACGAACGGGCCCGGGTTGGCGACGTTCCACTGGAAGACCTCATACAGCTCAGCGAGCTGCTCGGGGTCGAGGAAGTTGCGGACGACAGTCGCGCCATCTTCCCAGAACGCCTTCTTCACCGATTCGTCGATCATGGTGTCTCCTAACCGCTTTTGGGGTGACGTCCACCACGTTAGCCACCACCCACGATTTGCACAACAACTGTTTTGTAAATTGCTCACATCGCCCCCAGTGGTCGAGCCGGCAGCTATCGACCAACGAGAAGCGACTTCTCCACTCCGGTCAGCGCGCGGCCGACCGATCGTTCGCGATCCCAGGCGACAACCACGCAGACAGCGTCGACCACGACGACCTCAGACGCGGTCATCAGCCGTTCGCGCAACCTGACACTGGACGAACCGACACGCTCCACCGCGAACGAACCGAACAGCGCCCGCTCACCGAGAACCGCAGGGGCGCGGAAGTCCACTTCCAGCCGGGCGACGACATACTCCCAGCCCATCACCTCCGACCCGACGACACACTCGAACCAGCGGCCGCGCCCGTCGTCGAGGAGCGCCACCAAGGCCATGTGCGAGACATGCCGATAGGCATCCACGTCTGTCCAGCGCACGGGAATCTCGATGAGCTGCGTTGATCCCATTTCTCCCACCTCCCACTTCTCGAGACCGCGAGGCGAACGACGTGCGCCGGGTCGCCTACGCGGCCGGTGATCAGAGTTTACACAACTACTGTTGTGTAAATCATGACGGCCGGTTAATGTGGTGTGGGTCACCCGTTGAGCCGAGGGTATCGCCCCGGAACGGGAGACCATTCCGCTCGCAGGCGTCCCCATTCGTGCCGACGCCTCCATTCCCATCACGCCGCGAAGACGTGATCGACTCCAGTGAGCACACCGTGACGCAACAGCCCACCATCACCGACCGTGTCAGCCCGCGCCCGTACGGACCCGATATCGTCGCCCGGCTCGATCGGCTTCCCGTGTTGAAGCCACACATCTTGTGGATCGCGCTGATCGCCATCAACCTGATGATCGAGTACTACGACAACGGCCTGTTCATCTACATCGCGCCCGCACTCCAGTCCGACGCGAACCTCACCACAGGCCAGATCGGCACGATCGGCAGCGCATTCTTCGTCGGCATGCTGATCGGCGCGCTCATCGGCGGACGGCTGGCCGACCGATTCGGCCGCCGCACAGTGCTGGTGTGGGCGACAGTGGTCTATTCGCTGGCCTCCCTGATGTCAGCGGTCCTGCCCGAGTATTCCTGGATGCTGTTGTCCCGCATCATCACCGGCATCGGCGTGCAGGCGGCGACCTCGATTCTGCTGGTGTACATCGCCGAGATGTTCCCCTCGAAATCCCGGGGACGATTCGTCGCCGTCGCCACGATCGCCTTCACTGTCACCGCGCCGGCCCTCGGCGCACTGGCGCTGTTCCTGCTGCCCAACAGCGCTCCCGGCACGTGGCGCTATCTGTTCCTGTTCGGCGCCATCGGCCTGATCATCGCTCCCGCCATCCGCTTCCTGCTCCCCGAATCGGTGCGCTGGCAAGTCGCCCAGGGTGACCTGGACGCGGCCGACAAGCAGGTCGCCGACCTCGAGGCCCACGCCATCCGCGCGGGGAAGCCGCTGCCGGAACCGATCATCCGCGCCGAAGCCGGCGCCAACTTCACCCTGCGTGAGCTGGTGCGGAGTCGGAACATCCTCCGCCTGGTCGCCGTCGTCGGCTTCGGCTGGTTCGGCGCCACGCTCGGGCTCTACATGTATCAGAACTGGTCGGTCTATGTGCTGATCGATTCGCTGCACTACTCCGAAACCGAGGCATACAGACTGCAATTCGTCTGGTCCCTCGTCTATGCGATCACTCCGCTGGCCACCGCACTCCTGATCGACCGGGTGGAACGCAAAACGCTCATTCTGTGGTCGTCGCTGGCCTCGGCATTGCCGATCCTGGCGCTCGGCCTGGCCACCGGCAACCCCCTCGTTGCCGTCGCGGGCGGCGCGGCGGGAGTTCTCACCGGCGTCGTGTTCTCCGTGTACTACGCCTACATTCCCGAGACCATGCCGACCGAGGCACGTGGTCTCGGTACAGGCGTCATCTTCAGTATCGGCCGGTTCGGTGGCGTGGTATCCGGCGTTCTGGGGGCCGCCATCTACAGCGCCGACGAATGGGGGCTCGACCGTTCCGGCCTGATGATCGCCGCCGCCGCGGTGTATGTCGTATCCGCGATCGTGGTGTTCGGGTTCGGACCGAAGACGGCCAACAAGTCGCTGGAAGAGGTGTCGGAGAACGAGCTCCGACCGACCGACTGACCACGTCCCCGACGCAGGTCGGCCGCCGGGTCCGTCAAAGGCCCGGCGGCCCTGTGACGTCGATGGCGGCTGTGTCACATCGTCGCGCATGTCCCGACCGGCAGGTGCCCGAGAGTCGAACAGACGCGGCGGCGGTGTGATGATGGGACCATGCTGACGCAGACGAACAGCCCGGAGGACCCCGTGCGATCGGCACGTCCGACGCGGGGGCCCGGACGCCCGGTCGGCGATCACGAGGAGAAGCGGGCGGAACTGCTCGCCGCAGCGACCAAGGTCGTCGCCGAGCACGGGTTCGCCAAGACGTCACTGCGCAAAGTCGCCGAACGCGCGGGATACACCACAGGTGCCGTGACCTACTATTTCGCCAACAAAAGCGACCTCGTCCTCGCGCTCGCGAACAGCCGCTTCGACCGCTATGACAAGCTGCTCGATACTGTCGCGCCGGAGGCCGATATCCGCACGCTGCTGCAGCGGTGGCTCGAGATGTCGGTCAGCGAACCCGAATTCTCCATTGTCATGTCGCAATTGCTGGCCAACCTGCAGTTCGACGCGAAGTTGAAAGACACCATGGCTCGGCGCTATGCCGACTACCGAGCGCGCTTCGCTGAAATCGTCCGGGAAGGCCAGCGCCGCGGCACTATCCGCGACGATATCCCCGCGGCAATCCTCGCCGATCAGATCGGCGCGATGGGCGATGGATTCGCGGTCGTCACCCCGCTGGAACTCCAGGATTTCGGGCCGGACAAGATCGAAGAAATCCTCGACGGCGTGATCCGGCTCCTCACTCCCCTCGCCGGGAACCGATGAGCCGGACCGCACTCAGCCCCGGCGCAACTCGCGCTTGAGAATCTTGCCCGTGGCGCCCTTCGGGAGCTCGGGCACCATGTGGAACGAGCGCGGGTATTTGTAGGCAGCCAGATACTGTCTGGTGTAGGCGGTCAGCGCCTGCTCGTCGACGGCGCTGCCTGGTCGCAGCACCACAAAGGCCTCGACCTCTTCACCGAGGCGCGAGTCGGCCCGACCGACCACCGCGGCTTCCACGATGTCGGGATGGTCGTAGAGCACCTCTTCGATCTCGCGCGGATACACGTTGTAGCCGCCGCGGACGATGAGGTCTTTGAGCCGGTCGACGATGAAGAAGTATCCGTCGGCATCGCGATACCCGAGATCGCCGGTGTGCAGCCACCCGTCGCGGACGGCTTGCGCCGTCGCCTCGGGCCGGTTGTAATACCCCTTCATCACGCAATGGCCGCGCACGGCCACTTCGCCGACGTGCTCGGCACCGGCAGGCAGCGGCACACCGTCCGTGCCCAGAATCGTCATCTCCACGCCCCAGATCGGCTTGCCGATCGAGAGCACCTTGCGTTCGGCCGCACTGATGTTGAAGCACGCGCTGCTCGACGTCTCGGACAGGCCGTAGCCTTCGAGGACCACCACGCCAGGGAATTTCTCCTCGAATCCGCGAATGACCTCGCCGGGGATCGACGCACCGCCGGACACCGCCGCGCGCAACGAACCGATCGCGCGGGCAGCGAGATCGGCGCCGAGGAAGGCAGTGAACATCGTCGGCACCCCGATCAACACAGAGACACTGTGCTGTTGCATCGCGTCGAGGGCTGCCTCCACCTCGAAACGCGGCAGCAACGCGACACTGCTGCCGAAGCGGGCGGCGGTGTTCAGCACGCTCGACAGGCCGAACACGTGAAACAGCGGTAGCACGCCGAGTATCACATCCTCGGAGGTCATGTCGAAATGGCGAGGCGCCATCGTGCAATTCATGTACAGCGAAAAGTGCGTGAGCTCAGCACCTTTCGGGCGCCCCGTGGTTCCCGAGGTGTAGAGCAGGACCGCGGTGTCGTCGGCCGTCGCCGGATGCATGCCCGCCATGACCTCCGCTTCGAGCAGACTCTCGTAGGCTTCGGTACCGACCGGCGGTTCCGCTCCGACGACCACGATGTCGGTGACGTCGGCGCGTGCGGCGCCGTCCAGCGCCGAGGCGGTCGAGAACGTGGAGGTGACCAACATTCGTGACTCACTGTCGGTCAGGTGGTATTCGATCTCCCACGAGGTGAACAGCGGATTCAACGGCACCACCACCAATCCTGCTTTGAGGATAGCGAAATAGGTGGTGACGAACTCGGGACCGTTGGGCAGCTGGACAGCCACTTTGTCGCCGGGCATGAGGCCCCGGTTGCGGAGCGAACGCGCGACCCGGCCAGAGCTCTCGTCCACGTCACGGTAGGTCAGCGTCTGATCCTCCACGTGCAGAAATGGCGCGTCGGGCCGCTCAGAGGTGGAATCCCGCAGGATGGTAGCCAGGTTGAACGACATGTCGATTGGTCCTCTCCGATCAGATTCGAGCACCCAGCCAGGACAGCAGCGGGCATTCTCGAACCCCGTGCCCAACATTCCGAGCGCCCACTCGGTAAATAAAATAACACTCGTTGTGTAAATATGTCACCGGTTTCGCTCGGGCTGGCGGATCACACGGACCGGTTCCACCCCGGTGCCGTTGCAGCTCCGCCACCCGGTGCGGCCCTCCCGCTACGCTGCGACTGCGCGCGAGTTTGCCGGAGGCAGCGACGAACGCCAGGCGCTACCAACGTCACCCGTTCGATATCGACCGAGGAGTCATAGCCGCGATGGCCGAGCAGGGACCTCAACGCCCGTGCGGCTCGCCCTGTCTCACAGCGTCGAGAGTGGCCGCGACGCATTGTCGGAAGTCGCATGCTGGAAGGCAATCGAGATCGACGACCCCCGACTCGTCGCAGCGGGTCTCGCGGTCACGCTGCCCGTAGCCATCGGTGAACCCCTCCGACCCATGTCAGAGGGGTTTCCGCTGAGCGACTGTGCTCGATAGCTCTCATAGATCCCCACCGATTCCTGTCGAAACTGTGGGGTTTCTGTGGAGCTTCGGCTCCAGTGCCTACTGGTGGACGATACCTGGTGACGTCACCGGCGCCAGATCAGATCTGCTGCAAGTACCGATAGACCGGCTCGGCGATGCACGCCGGCTTTGCCGCACCGCTGATCTCGACGACAGCGGCGATCGTCACCTGGACTCCGCCGCGGACCCGATCGACCGACTGCAGGGTCGCGCTGAGGCGGACCTTCGCACCGATCGGAACCGGACCCGGAAAGCGAACCTTGTTGAGGCCGTAGTTCACGCCCACCACCGCATCGGTGACCGCGAGAACCTGCGGCAAGAGATACGGCAGCAACGACAACGTGAGATAGCCGTGCGCGACAGGCCCACCGAAGGGGCTCTCCCGGGCGGCGCGCTCGGGATCGACATGGATCCATTGGTGGTCGTCGGTCGCATCGGCGAAGGTGTCGACTCGAGATTGGGTGACTTCGAGCCACTCGCTGGTGCCGAGGTGTTGTCCCACGAAGGACTCGAGTCCCACGATGGAGGTGGTAGTCGGCACCTCATACGACTCGGTCATGACAGTTCCTCGGGAACAACGATGGCACGCTTGAGCAACTTTCCCGTGGGCCCCTTGGGCAGCGCCTCGACGAACCACACGTGGCGTGGATACTTATAGGCGGCGACACGTGCTTTCACGTATTCGCGCAGCTGATCCGCAGTCGTTGTAGACCCTGCCTTCAGCGCGACGACAGCAGCGACCTCCTCGCCGTGAGTCCGATGCTGCACGCCGATCACCGCCGCTTCCAATACCGCCGGATGCTCGTAGAGCACTTCCTCGATCTCGCGCGGGTACACATTGAACCCACCCCGGATGATCAGGTCCTTCTTGCGGTCGACGACGGCGAAATAGCCGTCGCTGTCCTGCTTGGCCATGTCGCCGGTATAGAACCAGCCGTCCCTGATGGCCTCGGCGGTCGCCTCGGGGCGGTTCCAGTATCCCTTCATCACGTTGTGCCCGCGAATGACGATTTCACCGACTTCGCCCAGCTCGACATCGTTGCCGTCGCTGTCGACGACACGCATCTGGACACCTTCGATCGGGGTGCCGATCGAACCCGGCTTCGCCTCGGCGACGCGATTGAACGAGGCGACAGGGGACGTCTCCGACAGACCGTACCCTTCGAAGATCTGGACGCCGAAGGTGTCGGCGAACCCGCGAAGGACCTCCACCGGCAGTGCCGCGCCGCCGGACAGACATGCGCGCATGGTCGAGGTATCGGCGACATCATGCCCCGCGCTGAGCAAGCCTACGTACATCGTCGGGACTCCCTCGAATATCGTCACCCGGTCACGTTCGATCAGCTTCAGCACCGCGACCGGATCGAATCTCGGGATCAGCGTGATACCGGCCCCGCACAGCACGGCCACATTCAGGCCTGCGGTCTGTCCGAAGGAATGGAACAGGGGCAGGCAGCCCATGATGACGTCCTCGGGCGTGGCCTCCAGCAGCGTATCGGCGGTGACGGCGGCGTTGGCCCGAAGGTTGGCGTGAGTCAGCTCGGCGCCTTTCGGCGCCCCGGTCGTTCCGGACGTGTACAGGATGACCGCAGTGTCCTCGTCGTCGCGCTCGGTCACCTCGACCAGCGCGGGCCACGAGACGATCTCGGCCAGCTTCCCTTCGGTCACCGTGACCGCGCTCGCCTCACACGTCACCACCGCGGAGGCAACTTCGGGCAGCGCGGCGTGCCAGGCGAACAGGAGCTTCGCACCGGCATCTTCCAGATGGTGGCGCACCTCGCGTTGCTTCAGCAGCGGGTTCATCGGCACCACGATCAGACCTGCCCGCAGCACTCCGTAATAGATCACGGGGAAGGCGATGACATTGGGCAGCATGATCGCAACCCGGTCACCGGGCGTGTAGCCGCGCTCCCGCAACCAGCCGGCCACCCGCGAACTCAGATCGTCGAACTCGGCGTAGGTCAGCACCTGGTCGTCGAGCCGAACCGCCGGACGTGCCGGAAACCGTTCGGCCGAATCCTTCAGGTTCCAGGCAAGATTGGTCATGAACTGGGCCCTTCGACCGGCATGCGGTAGGTGAATGCTCGCGCACTCGGCGACGAAAAATTGGTGATTCTCACGCCGACAATCGTCGGGCGCGGACAGCGGCGGGCCAATATCGGCGACGACAATCAATCGTCCCGATCGGTGTTCCACACCATAATCATCCGCGAATCCGAGGTCCCGAATGCGTGCCGCGGGCAGTCGGCCGGTACAACCGCTCGAGGCACTGCCGGCGCAGCGTCACGACGGCCGAATTGGTGAGCATGCGGGCAGCCGGTGAGCCGAGCAAGCGGATCAGGCGTCGGTGGAACTCTTCTGAGGTGAGGCCGAACTGCACGAAAGCCTCGGCATCGTTGCCTCCGTATGGCGCCCACACGGCGGCGAATTCCAAAATATCGATGTCGGCAGGACTCACCGTCCAACCGTCGACGGATACAGGTGTCGGCGGTGACATCCTGTTCGAGGAGCCGCGCAGAGGTCTTCTAGCTCCCCGCGGCATCGACAATCTCCCCTGCATCGCCGAGACGCCGGCCTTCGGTGGGTCCAGTCGAATCGAGTCGGTTCACCTCAACCCACCGTCGTCTTCTTGTCTCCGGCACGCCGACCTTCCCACCCATCACTAAGGACCGACTTTTTCGATCTCGAATCTGATTCGAGTTTAAGATAGGATTGTGGCGCTGTCAACGAACGGCCCGCATCCAGGTATGGATATAGGCCGATCGACCGTTGTCTCAGCACGACCGGAGGCAGCGGGTTGGCGGGACTCCCAGCAAGAGAACATCCTCGAGAGGCCGACATGTACGGACACACACCGCGAACGGGCCCCGCACGTGGAGATCACGGCGACACTGTGCTGCGGATCCGCAGGTGCCGAGAGTGTCATGCACTGTTCGCGCCACAGACCTCTGCGTGTCCGACGTGCACGTCGGAACTGGCGTGGATACCGTCAGCTGGACTCGGTTCGATCGTCTCGTGGAGGTTGGAGCATCGCAGCGTCGGCGATGCCCCCGCCGAGGTGATGCCGCGGACGATCGCCGTCGTGGAGTTGGACGACGGCCCGTGGATCTTCACGACGATCGACGGCGAAGTTCCGCCACCGGCGCAAGGGTCGGTCCGTGTCCAATTCCTGCCGCATGTCCAAGCGGACGAATTTCCCGTGTTCACGGTGTGCCACGTATCGACAGAATCGACTGAGTGTGGCCGGCGCACGGCGCGGTGCGCAAACGCACCCGCAGAGCTGTCGCCGCCGCTATCGGCTGAGCGTGTCTATGATTCGGTCTGGATCCGAGCAGCACTTCAGCAGTGTGACCGCCTCGCAGGCGCTGACGGCATCGATTCCGCATCGCGATCCGCGATCGCCTTCGCCATTCGATGGGCGCCGTTCGGCGGCGCTGGTGCACGCGAATTGCTGGTGGCGTTCGGCATCACCCGCAGGCGATTTCTTCAGAAAGTGGAGGACGCGCTGCGCCCGCGACGGACCGACAATGCCACGGTTCGCGGACTGAAACGGCAGCTGCAGGTTTACCTGGCTCAGGCGTGGCATTCTGCGCTGCCGCTATCCATGCCGTAGAGGTGAAGCCCAGCTCGGTCAACTCGCGGCCGACAGGATCGGTCGATGCGAGCGACTTGTTCTCGCGACCGCGACATCGTAGGCGGAGGTCACGAGTACCTCCTCTGCGAAGACAACTTGCGCGTACGTGCCGGGACTCACACTCCGGGATTGCCGCTGCGCCTGCACCTGTCAGCGCATCCTCAGGTTTGCCTGGGAAGGTCGGTGGCGCAACAGACAGAGGAGTCGTTTGTGTTCAGCCGTTGGGGCGACCTGGTTCATCGGTTTCGTTTCGTCGTCATCGCGGTTGTCGGTGCCGCGCTGCTGGGGCTGGGCGGTTACGGGCTCGGATTGTCCGACCACCTCACCTCCAGCGGGTGGGACGATCCCGGTTCCGAATCCTCGCAGGGCTCGCGGACCGCGGATCAGGCGTTCGGGCGCGACCACACCGCCGACGTCATCGTGCTGTACACCGCTCCCGACGGTACGACGATCGACGATCCGCAGTTCAGCGGCACGATCGTCGACAGCCTGAACACGGCGCTGGCCGAACATCCGAACGAGATCGACAAGATCAATGGCGCCTACTGGCAAGTCGGCGACGCGCCCGCGGTGCCGTCGGTGTTCGGATCGGCCGACAAGAAACACGCGTTCGCGTCGGTGGCGCTCGTCGGTGACAATGACACCGATCTGCTGCGCAGCTACCGGGCGGTGAGCGACGCCTTCCCCATCAACGGTGTCGACGTAGAAGTCTCCGGGCTGCAGGCCATCGGCGGCACTCTCAACGACACCATCGCCGCCGACGTCCATCGGATGGAACTGCTGGCCATCCCCGCGGTGGCGGTGCTGCTGTTCTTCATCTTCGGTGGCGTCGTGGCCGCCGCGCTGCCGCTGATCATCGGTGGGCTCACCATCTTCGGCGCCAACGGCATCGTCATGGCGATCACGAACTTCACCGACGTCAACTCGTTCGTCTCCGCTGTGGTCTCGATGATCGGTCTCGGCCTGGCCATCGACTTCGCACTGTTCATCGTCAGCCGGTTCCGGGAAGAACTGGCTGACGGCTACGACACGCACGCGGCAGTCCGGCGCACGGTGATGACGGCCGGACGCACCGTCGTCTCCTCGGCGACGATGATCGTTGCCAGCCTCGGCGGCATCCTGCTGTTCCCCCAGGGCTTTCTGCGCTCGGTCGCTTACGGCACCATCGCGACCGTGTCCCTCGCCGCCCTGACCGCGGTGACGATCCTGCCCGCGATGCTGGCGGTGCTCGGGCCGCGGGTGGACATGCTCGGCATCAAACGCTTTCGCAAGACCAAGACCGCCGAGGAGATCGAGAACGGCTTCTGGGGCAGGCTCCCACGATGGGTGATGCGGCACCCCGTGAAGGTCACCGTGGCGGTCGTCGTCGGCCTGCTGTTGCTGATCGTCCCGATCAAGAACCTGGCCTTCGGCGGCATCAACGAGAAATACCTTCCACCCGACAACAGCACCCGGCTCGCGCTCGAGCATTTCTACGAGGTGTTCCCGCTGAAGAAGACCGACCCGATCCAACTGGTCTTCGTTGGCCAGGACACCACCGCCATCGGCACGGTATGGAAGCAGGCCAACCAGGCGCCCGGGCTGGTCGGCCAGTTCGGCGTGCCGAGCAACACCGGCTCCAACGATCCGGCGGTGTACCGCACCTCGGCCACCCTGGTCGATCCGACCGGCAACGCAGAGCCGACGATCGAGTACCTGCGCGCCATCGACGTGCCAGACGGAGTCGAGATGTATGTCGCCGGTCAGCCCGCGATCATGGCCGACAGCATCGACAGCCTGCTCGACCGGATGCCCCTGATGATCGCACTGGTCCTGCTGGTCACCACCATGCTGATGTTCCTCACCTTCGGTTCACTGGTGCTGCCGATCAAGGCGGCGCTGATGAACGCTCTCGGGCTCGGTTCTACGCTCGGCATCCTGACCTGGATCTTCATCGACGGCAACGGTGCCGAGATTCTGAACTTCACGCCACAGCCGATCAGCGCACCGGTGTTGATGCTGATCATCGCGGTGATCTACGGTCTGTCAACCGATTACGAGGTCTTTCTGATCTCCCGCATGGTCGAGGCGCGCGCCCAAGGCGCGTCGACCACCGAGGCGATCCGCACGGGCACTGCACAGACGGGCCGCATCATCACCGCGGCCGCGCTCATCCTGCTGGTGGTGACCGGAGCGTTCGCGTTCTCGGATCTGGTGATGATGCAGTACATCGCCTACGGCATGATCGCGGCGCTGTTCATCGACGCGACGATCCTGCGCATGCTGCTCGTCCCCGCCATCATGAAGCTGCTCGGTGACGACTGCTGGTGGGCCCCCAAGTGGGCCAGAAGAATTCAGGAGAAGGTCGGCCTGTCCGAGCCGTTGCTCGCCGACGACCGAGCAAACCAGGACGCGATGGTCGATCTGGTTCGGACGACACCCATCACCGATCCGCCGACTGCGCAGATGGCCGCGGTCCCCGACAGCAAGCTGGCACGTACTCCCCGCCGCCCGCGCACCGTCGCCGAGATCGAAGCCGAAGCCCCGACCCATCGACTGGACAGGATCGCCGACCGGCGCTTCACGTAACAATCGTCACGTAATGGCGCGGCAAGTCCCTGTACGGATTGACACTGCCGAAACGGTGCATGCATACTCGAATTCGATTCGATATCGACTTTGTGTCGCGAGGCCGTCACCCAGGCTGCCAAGAGAAATCCAGAAGGAAACGGTGAAATGGTCACAGCGGTCGAGGTTCTCTTCATTTCCTGCACAATCGCGATCATCTGGTTCGCGTGCTACGCCATCTACCGCCTGGTGACCGACGAATCCCCCCGACGCTGAGGCCTCAGACCACTTCGCCCTCAGCCTCAGCCCGGCCTGCCCTGCCCAGGCGGGCGGCCACCACGGGTGCTCCGATTCCGTGCAGCAGAATGCTGGCACACACCACGACCAGCGTCGCACCCACCACTAGTTCGGTGTCCGGCGAGCCGGCCATGGTGTTCATCGCTAGCAGACCGAAGACGATCGATGCGACGCCCCTCGGTCCGAGCGAGCACAGTATGACTCGTTCGGACCAGGTGAAACGAGACCCGACCAGGGCGATCCAGGTGGGCGCCATACGGAACGCGGTGAGCGCGAGCAGTCCGTAGACGACCACAGTCCAATGCAGCCAGGGACTGGCCACCGCGATCGCCCCGACGATGAACCACAGGCCGAGACCCAGGAATTGGCCGAGGCGTTCGGTGAGTTCCAGCGGCTCCCCCGGGATATCACGATGTGTGGCCCGGTAGGCGATCCCGGCGAGGAAGGCCGCCACGAACCCGTTGCCGTCGATGGAGACGCTCATCGCGAAGGTGAGCACCGGAACGGCCAGGATGCCGCAACGCACAGTGCGTGGGTCGGTCCAGCCACGCGCCGCGGCCACCGAGAGCCCAATGCCCGCGGCGACCCCGATCGGGACGCCGACCAGGACCGCTTTGGCTACGGCGGCCAGTGCGTGCCCCAGCGCCCCCCACGCATCCTCGGAGTCGATCGCGCGCCGGTAGGCTTCCAAGGCGAACAGCATGATCGGTGCGACGAGTCCGTCATTGAGCCCGCTTTCGACATTGAGCGTGTCGCGCACCCGTTTGGTGATGCGATTATCGCGCAGGATCGATTGTGCGGGAACCAGATCGGTCGGCATTACGATGCAGGCGAGGATCAGCAGCAGTGGCCACGAATCCAGATTCAGCACGAACTTCCCCACGACCGTGGCCAGGACGATGCCGGCCGCGAAGGCCACCAGCATCCTCGTCACCCCGGTATTTCTGGCAATACGTTCGCGGATCTCGGTCGCGTCATTGAACAGGAACAGTGCCAGCCCGAACTCGACGACACGCAACGCGGTGGTGGTATCGATCGACGCCAGCAACCACTCGTCATCGGTCAACCCGACGGCGGCGCCCGCGACGATCATCGCGACCGGCTCGGTCACGCTCCATCGAGTGAGGACCCCCGATACGCACGCCCACGCCAGCACGATGGCCATCGTCACCGCGATTGCGAGAAACATCATCCTCCACGGCGTGTACTCGAAGGGCCGTTTCCGTAGGCTACGGCCGAGGTGCGGCCCAGCGATCGAGCTGGGCGGGTGTGTCTTCGGTTGGTTCCTGCGGGCGCGGTGCGGACCGCAGCCCGCCGTCTCCCACGATGACCATGGTCTGGCCTGTCACCCATCTCTCGGTCTCCGAGGCCAGAGACGCCACAGCGTCACCGATGTCGTCCAGCTCGCCGGTTCGCGTGAGAATTGTCGCCGACTCTGTGTGTTCGAACCCGGCGACGCCGACCACGACAGCGTTGACCCGCACTGTCGGTGAGAGCTCGACCGCCAACTCTTCGGTGAGATGGATCAGTGCGGCATTCGACGCACCGTACAGCCCGAGGCCACCCTCCGAACCTGTGCCGTCGATCGTGTTGATCACCACGCCGCCGTGCTCGCTCATCCACGTGCGCGTCACGACCGACGTCCATAGGATCGGCGCCCACAAGTTCACCCCGAAGGTCTTGGTGAATCGCATGTAATCCTGATCGGTGACCCGGCCGTGGGTGTGGTTGGTACCGGAGGCATTGACCAAGATATCGACGCTGCCGAAACGGTCGACCGCCGCCTCCACACATCGCTGAACCGCCGCCTGGTCGACGGCGTGGGCCGCGATACCGACGGCATTACCACCCACCACGGCCGCCGCAGTGTTCGCGGCCTTCTGGCTGCGCATGGCCAGCATCACGTTCCCACCGGCGGCTGCAATCGCTTGTGCCACAGCCAGAGCGGTGCCCTGAGCACCACCGGTGACGATGGCAGACCGGCCGGATAGATCGATTCGGTTCACCTCAACCCACTGTCACTGTCTACTCGAATGCGGTCAACTGCCGGGTAATCAGGCATCGGAGCTTCCGTACCCTCTGTCTGTCGGCGAGCGATCTCGCCCGACCGGAAATGTGGGCCGCTACCGCAGCGGTGCACCCCACCGCACATTTCGACGCAGTTCGCTCCTACTCGACTCGCCGCATGGGGCAACGGCTCCGTGCAGATCGCGGCGTATTGCGGCTCCGCACTCGAGATTTTGGCGCCGCCACGGTTGATGATGCTGTCATTCCGGCCGACGAGGTAGACGCGTCCGGCGTCATCGATGCGGGCGATGTCTCCGGTGCGGAGCCAACCGCCGACGATGGTCTCCGCTGTCGCTCGTGGCCGATACCAGTAACCCTCGGTGACATTGGCACCACGGACCACCAGCTCGCCGACGTTCGGGATGTCCCCGAGCGGGACGATCCCGATGTCGACCGACGGCACCGCGTAACCGACGGAGTCAGCGTGTGCCAGTGCATCCCGGTCGGGTAAGACGGTGATCAACGATGCCGCCTCGGTCAAGCTGTATCCGTTGGTCAGGGTTGCCCGGGGGAATGCCGCCAAGAGCTCGCGCACCAGTGACGGTGCGATCGGTGAGCCTCCGTAGCCGACCATTCGCACACTGGTCATGTCGGCATCGGCAAAGCTCGGGTGGCTTAGCAGCAGCGAGTACACCGCTGGCGCCGTCACCACGAATGAAATACGTTCTGCCACGACCGCATTGACCAGTGCGGCGAGGTCGAGCACAGGCAGGATAACCGCAGTGCCCCCGACATAACTGGCGACCAGGAGTTGGGAGTTACATGCCGCTACATCGAACAGCGGTACCGAGATCAGCATGCGTAAGTCCGAGTTCACCTCGCGGGGCAGGCCGAAGCCGCGGATCATGTTCTCGGCGTTGGTGACCAAGGCTTCGTGCGTGGTCGGGACGCCCTTCAGGTCGCCCGTGGTTTCCGAGGTGTAGAAAAGCGCTGCCACGTCGGTGGCCACGATTCCTTCGGACACATATGAATCACCGTCGGGCAGTGGAGTATCGGCAGCGAGGTCAACTTTCACACCAGCATCGCAGAGGACGAACTCAACCTCCGCGGGCACAGACCGAGTATTCACCACTACCGCGACACCACCAGCCAGCAGCGTGCCCCAGTAGCCGAGCACCCAGTTCATTCCGGACGGGTATCGCAGCGCGACCCGATCACCACGGCGGACCCCGGCGGCCCGTAAGCCGCCGGCGACTCGGCACGCCGCCTTCCACAATTGCGAATAGGTCAGCCGATTTCGACCGATTTCGACAACCGCCTCAGCATCGGGCCGCCCCTCGGCATAGGCACGCAATGCGTCGAGCAGAGTCGCGGGAACATCCGAATAACGTGGCGTTCCCCTAGAGTCTCGCGCCACGCCTGACTGCGGGAAGGGGTTTCGCGCGCGGGTGATTTCGATAACGGCAGTTGTCATTCGGCGACCTCCGAGCGGCGGGTGAGCAAAAGACGAGCATGGTTGCCCCGTTCCTTGCCCCCGCCTAGTTATCTGTCTTGTGCGGACTCGGATGTGCCCCTTCCGCACCCGGCTGCGACTGCACCGAACGAACCGACGAGACGCCTCGCGGTAGGGCTCGGAAGTACAAGCGTTGCAGCTGGTTCCGCAGGCAGGCTCGCATCGAACATCGTCGTCCTCACTCGGTGCACCGTTGAACCGAGCAGGAGCCTGCGCCGCTTGTCAGCGCTGCAGCAATTCCTCCAGCACCGTCGACTCACTTCGTGCCTGCGGTCGTCGTAGAGCGAGGGGCGCGCCCTACGACGACCAAGATCCGAAGTCGAATCTAGTTCGAGTTTATGCCCTGAGGGGCGGGCTGTCAACAATCGTTCGGCGACGGCCAGTCGGGCACGCCCCAGCGCGGACCTCGGCTCAGCGCTTACGGTGCGTAGGTGGAGAGGTAGGCGTTGATCAGCCGTTTTGTTTCCGCAATGGTCAACTCGTCACCGGACCTCGATCGCCGGAACGCGGCGTCGAACAGCTTGTTGCCCGCTTCGAAAGCGAGCTCCACGACCAACCGGGGAGTGTCCGCACCGATGAAGTTCCGGTCGATGAGATAGCGCCAGAACAGCTCGGCCTGCGCTTCGTCGAAGGCTTGGGCCACCTCTGCGACCGCTGGGGATCTCCCGAAATACCAAAGCTCGACAAAGGCCGGAAACTCCCTGAAATACGTGAGCAGAAGATCGACGTACACCACGATGGCCTGATTCAGATTCTTCGAGACCCGCCGTTCGAGCGCAGCGATAATCCGGATATCCAGTTCGTGCACGTGCCGGCGCGCCAACTCGACGTCAACCTGGTTTCGATCGCCGAAGTAGTGATAGATGGATGCTTGCGGAATGCCGGTCCGCTCACCGATCGCCTTCAGAGTGGAACCCTCGTAGCCCTGCTCACAGAGCAGCACTTCGGCTGCTTCGAGGATCGCCCGAACACGCTCGACTCCGCGGCGCTGCACCGGCGCCGGTCGACCAGAGGGCTGCGAACCCGCTTTGTTTTCGAACACGATTTGAGATCGTATCAGTGGTACCCCCGACGCCTTGACTTCCGACGCCTCGAGCTGGGCAATCGCGAGCCAACGACACATAGCTTCTGCCGCGGTCCGACCGACGCGAGGGATAGCTACGCAGCGAACCGGTCGCCGACCTACAGAGCCGCCCCAGTTGTGCCCGCATCGACATCGAGCGGCCGAGAGTATTTCACCAGGCACGTCGCCGAAACTAGACCCAGCGCAAGGTATTTGGGTCCACACACTCACTCAAAGACTCAGCACCAGCCCTCCGCAATCCAAATCGGAGCCGATGCAAGCCATCGCGATGATCGATACGACGACCATCCACACATGCCACTGCTGAGCACATTCGATTCAACGCGGTACAGCCTGGACAATCCGGCCGCGATGGACTCCCCCGACGTGTTGCAGCCATCGGCAGCGATAAGCGAACGATCCAGCCCGTCGGACGATCTTATGATCTGCCTCATACAGGGCCAGGCACTGGCCCCAGTCGGCAAAGTCGCGGGCCAACGGGACCGACAGGGGAACGGTTGAAGCCATTAATGTGCAATAGGTTTGTATATCGGACAAAAAACGTCAAATCATGAGGTACAAGAAACCCCCCCGGCCGAGGTCAGAGAGGGTTTTCACTGTCGGGCTGACAGGATTTGAACCTGTGACCACCGGGCGCGGATTCTAGTTGTCCAAAACCTACCCGCCGAGACCCAATAGTGCTCAGCACTAGGCATTTTCACGAAGCGACTGCCCTCAACGTTTCGCATAGATTCCGAGTCAAAACGGTGGGGTTTCTGTGAGGTACTACCTATAGTTTCCAGTACTCGGCCGAGATTCGCTGTCCGGGCGCCGTTGGCGATTAGCGTCTTGTCTTGACCACGCATGGGTGATCGTCCCTGCGTTGAGTGCCCGCACCAGCTGCAATCCCCGCTCCACATCGCGGCGCCAGCTGGATTAACCATGAATGAACCGGTCAGCTACGTAGCGAAGGAGCTGGCGTCCGCCTGTCCGCGCCCGGGTAGCTGACTTCGCTGTGGCGCGTCCGCTCTTCATAAGGGATGGGGAAGCGGGGGGTCCGAGTCGTCGTAGACGCGAGCAGCGGCCAGGCGGCCGCCGGAACCGCGAACATAGACCGCGATGCCTGCCTGCGGCGACAAGTTCGTTCGCCCCCAGCGGATGACGTTGTACTCCAGGGCGCAAGCTTTCCCGTCGTCGGCTACCGCGCAGTGCTCGAGGGGCACGCCTCCACCATTCGAGAAGAACGTCTCGTAGTGCGCGCGCAGACTATCGTGGCCTCGGTGGATGTACTGGCAGCCCGCTGGTTCACGGAAGTAGCCGTCAGGCTCGAAACAATTGGCAGCGGCCCGAGCGTCACCACGCGCCAGCGCACGCTGGTAGTCGCCGACGACATCGTCGGTGTGAGCATCCGGGTCGAGTTGAAGGACCGGCGGTCGAATCGCGTGACCACCGGTCAAAGGCCAGGTACTGAAATAGACCCGCAACTCGACGAGCCGCCCGTCGCCGTCGCGGTCCGCAGCGACTGCCACGGGCAGCTCCACTCGTCCCCCGTCGGTATTCAGTTGGAGCACGGTCTCTTCCACCGTCCGACGCCGTGTGAGTACGAGGCCGACGGTCTCGAAGGTGGCGCTGCGTTCGGCCAGCCACGTCTTCGTCTCGTGTGCGAACCGCTCGAATGCGGATGCACCCTTGACCCTGCCGCGTATGGGGTCATGAAGTTCCGGTTCTCCGGCGAACGACCGGATGAGCGCGGACGAGTCGTCGGCCATCAGACCCGCGAAGTACGGAACGGCAGTCGCCTTGTCACTGACCTGTGCCCGCATGCGTTCCAGGGCAGGGGCCGAGAAAAACTCCGGGATCCAAGGCACTCGACCAGGATTGCACACGATGTGGCGACCGACGAGCGTGCCAGGCTCGTGTCATGCCCGAGCTTTCCCGCGCTGTGCGAACCCGGCGGCGGGAAGTCCGGCCATCCTCACCTGGCGAGGCGCGAGGACGCTGCGTTCGTTTCGTCGACCGCTGCCTGGATCGCAGCGGTGAGGGTGACCGGTGACCGACCGATCAGGCGAGGCAGATCATTCTCGCCACGAGATTCGAGTTCGCCGCGGGCAATCGATTCGGCGATGGCGGTGAGGAATCGGGCGGTGTGTGACGGCACGCCGGAGCCCTCCAGCGCGGTCCTGTACTCGTCGGAACTCGAGTCGCGATAGGTGACGGATGTACCGGTAACCGCGCTGATGACGTCGGCGAGACCCTGCTGGGTGAACCCGGGCCCGCCCAGGTCATAGCGATGATTGCTGTCACTGTCGTCCAGTAGTGCCACCGCGGCGGCCTCGGCGAGATCCGAGCGGGCGGCCCCCGACACTCGACCGGACCCTGCGGCGCTCATCACCGCACCGACCGCCAGATAGGTGGGTAGCTGATCGGAATAGATCTCGTAGTAGGTTCCGTTGCGCAGGATCGTGTGCGGGACAAAGGATTTCGCCAGCAGCGCCTCAGTGTAACGATGGTCGGGGACCAGCGGATTGTTCGCGAAGTCTGCGTTCATGAAACTGGTGTAGACCACACGCTGCACACCCACCTGCTCGGCGGCCTCGATCACATTCGCATGCTGCTCAACGCGACGGGGGCCGAACTCACTGCCGGAGACCAGCAGTAACCGGTCGACGTCCATCAGCGCGGCGGGCAACGAGTGTGGCACGGAGTAGTCCCCGTATCGGACGTCGATGCCGCGGGCCACCAAATCCGCACCCTTGTCCGGGCTGCGCAGGACTGCCACGATGTCGTGCGGTGCGGCACCCCGCGCGATGAGGTGGTCGATGGCCGATCGGCCGAGTGGACCACTGGCTCCAGTGACCGCGTAGGTGGTCATTTCATACTCCTGTCGATTGTGGTCGGTGGGTTCGGACCGAGTTTCGGGCGGACGGGTGTCGCTTCTCGCGAGGGTGCATGGGGATTCCTCACGGGTGCGCTTTCCCCAGGCGCCAATATCCGGCGAAGTTGATGTCCGCCTTGGGAATTCCGCGATCGTTGACCAAATGCCGGCGAATTCCGGTGGCGAGCTTCTGTTCTCCGGCGATGAAGGCGTACACCCCTGCGGCGGGCAGGCGTGCGGCCCGAACCGCCTCGGTGGCGAGCGCGCCGATCGGTGTGTTGTGGCCGGTTCGGGGCAGCCAGGTCACCTCGACGCCGGCGGGTTCGCCGAGTTCCTGCCGGTCGTCTGGGTGCGGGATCTCCAGGAAGGCCGCACCGCGTAGCGTGCGGGGCGCGGAACGCAGCACACCCGCGATGGCGGGGAGCGCGCTTTCGTCGCCGGCGAGCAGTGTCCAGTCGTAGTCGTAAGGAAGCCGGTAGGTGATGCCCTCGTCGAGTAGTCCGATGCGGGTTCCAGGGGCGACCGCCTCGGCCCAGGCCGATGCCGCGCCGCCGTCGCCGTGTGCGACGAAGTCGATATCGACTTCGTCGGTGTCGCCGAACCGCCCGGCGCCGGCCGCGCGGTGGTCACGGACGGTGTAGTTCCGTAGTAGCGGCCGGGTCTGCTTGCTCATCATCAGGAACTGGGCCAGTGCCACGACGTTGTTGGTCGTGGTCGGCAGGCGCAAACCGTCAGGGCCGGGCAGGAACAGCCGGAACCACTGGTCGTGTCCCATCGGAGCGAACGCCGCGAGCTCCGGCCCGCCCACGGTGACGCGGACGAAGTTGGGGCTGATCCGCTCACTCGCAAGGACTTCCGGCGTCACGATCCGCCGTTGGTCGGGTTTGGTCCTGGTGGCGTGTCCGGGCATGGTCGAGCCTCATTTCGATAGGTGGTTGTTTGTCGCCGGAGGTCGGGCGTGCTGGCACGGTCGCGTCAATGGACGAGTACCGGTTCGCCTTCAGCCTCCGGAAGCAGTCCGTTGCGCGTGATCGCGCCGGTCACTACCGCGCCGACCGCGAGAATCGCGGCTGCCCACCAGAAGGTGGTGGTGTAGCTGTGCACCGCGGCTTCGGCAAAAGTGTTCGGACCGGTGGACTTTCCGTTGACATAGTCGGCGGAGGCCGAGACCGCGATGGTGCTGAGCAGTGCGGTTCCGATCGAACCGCCCACCTGCTGCACGGTATTGACCATCGCCGAGGCGACCCCGGCATCGTCGTGGTGCACTCCCGCGGTCGCGCCCTGCATCGCGGGCGCGAACAGCGTGCCGAGGCCGAGTCCCATGACGACGAGGCCGGGCATGATGTGTGGCGTGTAGGTGCTGTCGATCTCGAGCTGTGCCAGCAATGCCATTCCGCCCGAGGCGATCAGCAATCCGGCGAACAACAACACGCGGGGGCCGATGCGCGGCAGCAAGACCGCACTGGCCACGGTGGAGCCGACCACGATGCCCGCGACCATCGGCAGAAACGCGAAGCCGGTGACGATCGGGCTGTAACCCAGGTTGTTCTGCATATAGAAGGTCAGGAACAAGAACACCGCGAACATCCCCGCCCCGGAGACAGCCATCGCCAAGTACGAACCCGCTCGAACTCGGTCGAGTACCACTCGTAGCGGCAGCAACGGATGCTCGACCTCGGTTTGCAGGTAGAGGAATACGGCCAACAACCCCACCCCCGCGATCAACCAGCCCACGGTTGTCCCGGAGGCCCAGCCGCTGGATTCGGCCTTGGAGAAGCCGAACACGATCGCGAACAAACTCGCCGACACAGTGACAGTGCCGGGAATATCGAGCTTGGGGCGCTGATCACTGGTGTGCGGTGCCAGCAGGGCCACCGCACCGACCAGAGCCACCGCGGCGAAGGCGAGGTTGACGAACAGCGTCCATCGCCAATCGACCCACTCGGTCAGCACACCGCCGAGCAGCAAGCCGATCGCACCACCGGCACCGGCGAGGCCACCGAAGATACCGAACGCCTTGGCTCGTTCGCCGGGATCGGTGAAAGTCACCGACAACAGCGAGAGCGCTGCCGGGGCCAGCAGAGCGGCGAACACACCCTGGCCCGCGCGGGCAGCCACGAGCATCTCGAAGTTCACCGCCGCGCCGCCGACCGCGGAGGCGACCGCGAATCCGGCGAGGCCGATGATGAAGGTACGACGCCGGCCGAACAGATCCGACAATCGTCCGCCCAACAGCAACAGGCTGCCGAAGGCCAGCGCATAGGCGGTCACCACCCATTGACGGTCCGCATCGCCGAATTCCAGGGACCGCTGCGCGGCCGGAAGCGCGATGTTCACGATCGTGGCGTCGAGCACCACCATCAGTTGCGCCACGCCCAACACCGCCAGCACCAGCCAACGTTTGGCGTGATCACCTCGGGCAGGGAGTGTCGCCGCCGCAGATACCCCTGTCATCTCGTCTGCTCGTGTCTTCATCCGCCCTCGCTCACTTATGTGGAAACTTTATTCCGCTTATCGAAGGCTAACACTTATCCGGAAAAGTTGTTCCGCTTAGCGGGTATGATGGGATCATGAGCATGGTCACTAGTTCTCCCACCGGGCGACCACTGCGGGCGGATGCGCTACGCAACCGGATGCTCATCCTCGATGCCGCCCGTGAGGTGTTCGCCGAACGCGGCCTGGAAGCCACCCTTGTCGATGTCGCCGCACACGCGAGCCTCGGCGTCGGCACGATCTATCGGCGGTTCCCGGACAAGGACGACCTTGTCGACGCGGTATTCGGGAAGCTGTTCCAGGACTTGGCCGATGCGGCCGACCGCGCGCTCACCGTCGCCGACCCGTGGCAGGGACTGACCGAGTTCTTCGAGTTCGCCTTCACCCACATGTCCGTCAACCGTGGACTCGTCGAAGTGATGGGCGGCGCGGATCACGGAGGCGCATCACTCAACCACGAACGCGCCCGAGTCGAACCTGCTGTCCGCGCACTGTTCGCCCGTGCCAAGCAAGCCGGTGCGCTGCGCACCGACGCCGAGCCTGGTGACTTCTTCGCGCTCGTACACATGGTCGGCGCGATGGCCGAATTCGCCCAATCGGTCAATCCCGACGCGTGGCGACGCTACCTCGCGCTCGTTCTGGACGGGCTGCGTGACCAGAAGCTGACGCGCCCGCCGCTGCCCGCGGGCGCCCTCACTCCCGACGAAGTCGATCGCGCCAAACGACTGTTCCAGCAACGGCACCGCTGACATCGCCGTCCGGGTGACCGCTAAGGGTTCCGCCCCACCCGGGGAGCTGTGTCCTGCCGCCGATCTCGGGCCTTCTCGCCGCGGCGGTCGTTCGAGTCGGCGAGGTCGAGCGCGAGGTCGGTGTAGCCGTTGTCGAGGAGGTAGCCGAGAAACAACGCCCGGCTGGCGGCGTGCACGGCGCCGGGTTCGACGGAATCCGGTGCGGCTAGTTGGTGCAGTGCGAAACCGTGGGCCAGCGCGGTGAAAGCAGGCGCGGCCGCTTCGGGGTCCGGTGCGCCTGCCGCGCGAACAGCCGCTGCGGCGATGGTGCGCAACGCATCCAGGGCGGCGGCCACCGGCTCGCGGAACTCCGGCTTCCGCGCCGCGTGCAAGTAGGCCTCGAACATCGCCATCGTTTCCGGCAGCCGGGGCGCAGCAGCGGCGGCGAAGGCCTGGGCGACCTCGTCGGGGGTGTTCTGCGCGTCGGCGAGCTGCTCGGCGAGCCCGATCTGGACGGCGGCTTCGGCCTCGGTAAAGGTGCGCAGCGCCTCCTCGGCGAGCTCCTCGATCGAAGGAAAAAAGTAGCTGACGGTGGCGAGCGGGAGACCGGCGCGTTCGGTGACGGCGCGGTGGGTGACGCCTGCAGTCCCGCGCTCAGCGGCCACCTCCACGGTGGCGCGTAGCAGCGCGTCGCGGCGCGCCAATGCGTTAGGGCCGTGTCGCCTGGTCGTAGCCATGCGAGACAGCATATATGTCTGTAAATTCTTCTAGACAAAGTCTGGAAGAATATCTACAGTTCCGTTTCGAGACGATCGGCAGGCGAAGGAGCGGTATGGACGGCCATGTGGTGCACGCGTTTTGCGACGACGCGCTCGGAAGCGCCGATGCGGTCGCGCTCGCGAAGCAGGTCCGTTCGGGGCAGGTGAGTCCGGCCGAACTGGCATCGGCGGCGGCTGACCGGGCGCGCAAGGTCGATCCGCTGCTCGGCGCGGTCCAGGTGCCGCTCTACGACCAGCCGCGTTACGCCCCCGAGGACACCGGCGCGCTGTATGGCGTGCCGACATTCGTCAAGGACAACACCGACCTGCGCGGCCTGCCGACCAACCACGGCAGCGAGGCGTACACCGCTCGGCCGGCCAGACGTGACGGCGCCTACGCCACCCAGTTCCTCAGCACCGGGATGACAGTGCTGGGCAAGTCGCGGATGCCGGAGTTCGGGTTCAACGCATCCACCGAGTTCCAGACCGGGCCCCCCACACGCAACCCGTGGCATACCGGGCACTCGGTCGGGGCGTCCTCCGGCGGGTCCGCGGCGTTGGTCGCCGCGGGCGTGGTCCCGATCGCGCACGCCAACGACGGGGGTGGATCGATCCGGATCCCGGCGGCGTGCGCGGGTCTGGTCGGGCTCAAGCCCACCCGCGGCAGGCATCGGGACGGCGAGCAGGCGAGCCACCTGCCGATCAACATCGTCTCCGAGGGCGTTCTCACGCGCAGCGTGCGCGACACCGCGGCGTTCGTAGCCGCCGCCGAAGACCACTGGCGCAACCCGTCGCTACCTCCGATCGGCCGGGTCGACGGCCCCTCCCGGCGTCGCCTGCGGATCGGGCTCGTGCTCGACACCGTCACCGGTGCACCGGTCGACCAGCCGACCCGCGACGCGGTCGAGCGAGTGGCCGCGCTGCTGGAGCAGGCCGGACACGTGGTCGAGCCGTTCACGCTGCCCTTCACCGAGCAGTTCGCCGTCGACTTCATCCAGTACTGGCGGCTGTTGGCCGACCTCGCGGTCAGCACCGGAAAGGTGATGCTGGACCGATCGTTCGATACCGCCGAGATCGACGGGCTGACCGGCGGCCTGCGGGCACAGCATCGCCGCAGCCTGCACCGCACGCCCGGCGCGTTACTGCGGCTACGCCGTGTGGTGGCTACGTACGCGACAATGTTCGCCCGCCATGAGCTGCTGTTGTCACCGACCTCGGCGCACAGCACCCCGGGCATCGGGTACCTCAGCCCCACAGCCGAATTCGACGAACTGCTCGACCGGCTCCAGAACTATGCCGCGTACACGCCGTTGCACAACATCGCCGGCGCCCCGGCGGTCACCGTCCCGGCCCGAGTCGATGCCGGGAGACCACCGATCGGTGTGCACTTCTCTGCGGCCCACGGCGACGAGCGCACGCTGCTCGAGATCGCCTACACCGTCGAAGCCTGCCAACCGTTCCCCACCATCCAGGAGATCCGATGACCATCGACCTGCGCGAAGCTCGCGTACTGCTCACCGGCGCCACCGGCGGCCTCGGCCATGCCATCGCCCGCGCCCTGCACGCCGAGGGCGCCGTCCTCACCATCACCGGGCGACGCGCCGAAGCCCTCGACGCACTGTCCACCGAACTGGGCGCGACCGCGTTGACCGCCGACCTCGCCCGGCCGGAGGCACCGGAGGAACTGCTCGAGCAGGCCGGCCCGGTGGATGTGATCATCGCCAACGCGGCACTTCCCGGCGTCGGGCAGCTGACGAACTTCAGCATCGACAAGATCGACCGTAACCTCGCGGTGAACCTGCGGGCGCCGATCGCCCTGGCGCGCGGCGCGCTGCCCGCGATGCTCGAACGCGGGAGCGGTCACCTGGTCTTCGTCGGCTCTGTCGCGGGCATCACCGCCTCCCCCGGCGGCTCGATGTACAGCGCCACGAAGTTCGGCCTGCGCGGTTTCGCCGACGGCCTCCGTCAGGAGCTGCACGGCACCGGCGTCGGCGTCTCCACCGTGATGCCCGGATTCGTCCGCGATGCGGGCATGTTCGCCGACTCCGGCATGCGGCTGCCACCAGGCGTCCGCACGGTCAGCCCCGAACAGGTTGCCAACAGTGTCGTCAGGGCCATCCTGCGGAACAAGGGCGAAATCGTCGCCGCGCCACTGGAGGTGCGGATCGCCGCCAAGCTGGGATCACTGGCTCCCGCGGTCAACGCCGCCGTCCAGCGAATAGCCGGCGCCGCCGAGATCAGCGCAATGCACCGCGGCGCCTCGTAAACCGCAGGCAGCGAACGAGGCCGATCGACAGTCCTCGTTCGCTGCTCGTGGTGCCGCGGATCATGTTCAGCCGTTCATGCCGCGTGCCCGTGATTCATAAGTCTTGCGGGCTTCGACGTCGACGCCGTCGAGCATGGCATGTGACATACCCGTTCGGCGAGTGAGGAATTCGGTCACCGCACGGGGCAGGAACCGTTGTGCACCGACCACCCTGCCGGCCAGGAGGGTGACCGAAACGCGCGGGCGGGGATTGATGACGGTTCAGCGCCGATCGCAGAGCGAGGGCCGGCACCCATCGAGTTTCCGCTCAGCACGACGCCTTCCGTACCCGCATGGCCCGGACCAGCGCGGCGACACGCGCATCCAGTCGCGGCAGCACCACCTCGTCGGCACTGTGACGGTCTGGCGTCATTGCCCTACCCTCTGGCTGAGTGCTGGGCAGGAGCCCGGCACATTCGTGCTCATGCCAGGCCGTGTCGGCACCGTGTTCGGCCTCCTACCAGGGCGCGGGCTGCTGCCGCCGCTAGGCGGACAGCCGTTCGACGGCATTCGCCGCCGGGGTCTCGGTGAAATCCGCTGCCGCAGCAGGGCCACCGGGCTGGGAGGGCACGGTGGACAGCCCACCCCAGCAGAGCTCGACGATGATGTCGACGGCCTCATCCTTGGGAATGGCTCTGTTCGAATCCAGCCAGTGGCTTGCGGCGACTTGGCTGGCACCGACCAAACCTGTCGCCAGCATGTGCGCACGGTAGGGGTCGAGACCCGAGTGCCGCGCGATCACCGCGCACACTGCTTCGATGCAGCCGTCGACCGCGCCGTCGACCAAACGTTGCACTGCCGGTTCGCTGATCACGTCGGATTCGAAAACCAAACGAAAGTTCTGTGTTTCGTGATCGACGTAGTCGAAGTACGCGCCCACGGCGGCGCGGACACGCGACTTGTTGTCGACAGCGCAGGACAGTGCCTGCTCGACCCCCGTGACCAGCATATCGACCGACTCACGCAGCACTGTGAGATATAGATCCAGCTTGCCTGAGAAGTGCTGGTAGAAGACAGGTTTGCTACACCCCGCCCGCTGCGCCATGTCGTTCATCACGGCCGCGTGGTAGCCACGGGACACGAAGATCTCGACGGCCGCGGCGAGTAGCTGCGCCCGCCGCCGCTCACGCGCCTCCCGATGTGGGCGAGTGGCGGGGACACGAGACCGATGGAACCAGTCCGGGCTGTCCGGGTATTCCACCTGGCCTAGCGTTGCGTGGTCGCTCACCGGCACTCTCATTTCTTCTGCGGTTATCTCGTAAGCTTCTCCGTAGCAACGCACGGAGTCGCCCCGCTGGTAGCGGTAGAGCTCTTCGATCTCGTTCGCGTATTTGCTGGCGATCGGGCGCCGTTTGAGCTCATGGTTGGCGTCACGACATCGCTGCCGGGCTCCCACGTGTCAGGCAGGATCGCGTACTTCTTGATCTGCTCGACGCGGGCGAGCTTGCTGTTGGCGGCATGCGATCCGATCCGTCAATCGCCTGTTCATGCCCTCAGGCCAACCGAGCTCCGGAATGCCGGCACGTCCGACTCCGAAGTCACCTGGTCGGTGGGATCAACTCGATCGGCCCGAAATCGCCACGCAGCACTCATCGCAGGCGACGGCGGCCGCGCCCGCTGAGAGCGCGCACCAGGGTGAACACGAACCCGAATTTCGCCTTGGAATAGGGGAACCAGTAGACCTCGCGGGGAATCGCCATCACGACCGGTTCTGTCATGGCCTGCTGGCGACAGTACTTTCGAATGCCCGCGGCACCGCCCCATCGGGAGCCGACGCCTGACTGCTTCCACCCACCCATCGGGAGCACGAAGCTGAATACGTTCGCGATGGAGTCGTTGATGTTCACTGCCCCGGCATCCAGCCGGCCTGCAAGTCGGCGGCCGCGCTGCCGGTCACCGGTCCAAATCGATGCTGAAAGACCGTACTCCGAGTCATTGGCGAGCCGGACCGCCTCGTCCTCGTCGGCGACCTTGATCACGGGGATGGTGGGACCGAAGGTTTCCTCACGGATGCAGGACATGGAGTGGTCGACATCGACCAGCACGGTCGGTTCGAAGAAGGTGCCCACACCGGTCGGCTTTCCCCCGGTGAGCACGCGCGCCCCCGCGGCGACGGCCTCGTCGACGTGACGGCTGACGATCTCGAGCTGCTGCTGGTTGGCCAATGCGCCTACGTCGTAACGGAATTCGCGATCGTCTTGCCCCACCCGCAGCGCCTCGACCCGCTCGGTGAGTTTGGCGACGAACGCGTCGTAGACCGGGGCTTCGACGTAGACCCGCTCGATCGACACGCAGGTCTGGCCCGCGTTGAGCAGCGCGCCCCACGCGATGCCGTGCGCCGCGCGATCCAGGTCGGCGTCGGCGACCACGATCGCCGGATCCTTGCCACCCAGTTCCAGGCTGTAGGGCTTGAACCTTTCCGAGCGTTGCCGGGTGACGATCCTGCCCGTGGCGGTGGAGCCGGTGAACTGCAGAAAATCGGCGCCCTCGACCAGGGCCGCACCCGCCCCCGCACCTCCGGTGATCACCATGAACACCGGAGGTCCGCCCACTTCGGCCCAGCCCCGCGCGATCTCGACCGCCGACAGCGGTGTCACCTCGGAGGGTTTGTGCAGCACCGACGCACCGGCCATCAGCGCGGGGATGATGTCCATCGCGCCCATGCCCAGCGGGTAGTTCCACGGCGTGATGACACCCACCACCTGGTAGGGCCGGTACCGCGTGGTCAACTTCTTGATCCGGCCGAGCGGGCTGTGCGGTGCCGGATGCTCGTCGGCGAGGAACCGGCCGGCCTGGCGGCCCCAGTAGCTGATCAGATCCACCCACGCCGTCACCTCGAGCTCGGCTTCAGCGCGCACCTTCCCTGTCTCCGATTGCACGACATCGGCCAGCTGCGCCGCATTATCGAGTATCCAATCCTGCAGTGCGCGGAGCACTTTCGAACGCCCGGCAGGACCGATCGATTCCCAGTGCGGCTGATGTTGACGCAGGGCGACGATCGCATCGGCTACGGTCTCCGACGAGGAGTCGGCGACCGATCCCACCACTCGATCGTTCGCGGGGTTGCGGACAACGATCGTTGCGCCGGCCAGTGGTGTGGAGGTCATCGTCGACCTTTCTGTTGCGAGACAGCGCCGTCAGGACAGCTGACGCTTGAGGACCTTGCCCGTGGGGTTGCGCGGCAATTCGTCCAGGAACACGACCTCGCGAGGGACCTTGAACCGTGCGAGCATGGCTCGCACATAGGACTTCACGTCGTCTTCAGTGAGTTCGGCCCCCGGCCGCGCGACTACGAACGCCTTCAACCGGTGGCCGAATTTCGGATCGGCCACACCGAGAACCGCGACCTCTTCGATGCCGGGGTGGGCCGCCAACGTCTCCTCGACTTCGCCGGGAAAGACGTTCTCGCCGCCGGAGACGATCATGTCGTCGTCGCGGCCGTCGATGAACAGCCGGCCCGCCGCGTCCACATGACCCACATCACCGCTGGACATCAGCCCACGGACGCGCTGCTTGGTAGCGCCGCCGGTGTAGCCCTCGAATTGCAGCTGGTTGGCGATGAAGATTCGTCCCGTCACGCCGGTGGGTACCTGCTCGTCGTCGGGGCCGAGAATCTCCAGTCGCACACCCCGCACAACGGTTCCCACACAACCCGGTTCCGCCGTCAGCTCGTCCGGGGTGGCCAGGGTGGCGTAGAAGCATTCGGTGGAGCCGTAGAGGTTGTAGAGGATCGGCCCGAACGCGTCGAGCCCCCGGGCACACAGCGGTGCGCCCAGTTGCGAACCGGCGAGGAAGATGATCCGCAACGCCGAAAGATCTTGGTGTTCACGCGGATAGGGTTCGGCATCGAGCATGCGCTGGAGCATCACCGGCACCAGGATCAGCGTCGTGACCCGATGTCGCGCGAGACTGGCCAGGGTGACGAGTGGGTCGAAACGACGCCGGATCACCACGGTCATGCCCATAGCGATGGCGAGCACCGCCTGATTGAGGCCGAGGGCGTGGAACAACGGCGGGCAGATCTCGATGACCTCACCGGCCCGATAGGGCACCTTGCCGAACAGTCCGCCCATCGGCGTGAACGAGCGAGGCTCCGGGCGCGGCGCGCCCTTCGGAGTGCCGGTGGTGCCGCTGGTCAGCACCACCAGTTTGGCCTGAGCAGCCGGCCGGGGCAGGGTCGCTCGAATGGGGTACTCGGCTGCGGCGGCGAGTGTGTCGTCGCCGGGCGTATCCGCCCAGGCACGCCATTTGCCGTGCACCGCGGATACTTCCGTGACAACGGCGGCGTACTCCTCGTCGTAGACGAGCAGGTCAACGCCTTCGCGCTCGGTTACCTCGCGCAATTGCGGTCCCGCGAAGTCGTGGTTCAGAAACACGATCCTGGCACCGCATTTGCCCGCGGCGAACAGCGCCATCAGGAATCCCCGGTGGTTGCGCGCCATGATCGCCACGGACGCACCGGCTCGCAGTCCTTCGGCACGCCAGCGGTGGGCGATGGCGTTGGTGTCGCCGTCGAGTTCGGCGTAGGTGAGGGCGCCGAGCTCGTCGATCACCACTACCCGATCGGGACAACGCGCCGCCGACGCGCTCAGCGCGCCGCCGATCGTCCCGAACTTCGCCATGGACGCCACCATCGCGGCGGCGGCGGTGAGGGGCATTCGCCCTATCAACCCGGCGCGCACGCATGCACGCAGTGCGACGCCTTCGTCGATCAGTCGGCGCGTCAGCACTGCCGGCTCGATCATGAGATCCTCTTTTCGATCAGTTCAGCGGGCCGCGGGCGCGGTCTTCGTAGGCCTTGCGGGCAGCGGTGTCGACAGCGTCGGTGAACACATCGTGGCCGCCCAGCCAGCGACCGACGGTTTCGCCGACGGTCCGCGGCAGAAACTTCTGCGCGCCGATCAGCGCACCCACCACCCGGCTCACCCGGACGATGGGGCGCGGGTGTTCGATCACCGAGACGATGCCCGCGGCGATGTCCTCGGGTTCGACGTTGCGGATGCCCTTGATGCCCTTGGTGCCCGAGGTCAATTCGGTGTTGACGAAGGAGGGCAGGACCGCGGAGAACTCGATACCGCTACCGCGGTACTCCACCCGGGCCGCCTCGGTGAAGCCGAGTACGGCCCACTTGCTCGCGCCGTAGGTGGCCAAACCAGGTGCGTAGGTTTCCGCCGCGAGAGACGCGACGTTGACGACGTGGCCGCGCCCGCGCGGAATCATCCGCTGCACAGCGAGTTTGCTGCCCAGGATCACCCCGTAGGTGTTGATGTCGAGAATGCGGCGGGTCACGGCGTCCGGCTCGTCGGCCAGGCGTCCCACCGGCATGATGCCCGCGTTGTTGATCAGCACGTCGACCGGTCCGAGGGTGCGCTCCACCTCGTCCAGAAACGCGGTGAACGAGACGGGGTCGGTGACATCGAGCTTCGCGGACATCGCCAAACCTGCTGCGGCAGCCGAGGACTCGGCGGCCTGCGCGTCGATATCGCCGATGGCGACCCGCGCCCCCTGCTGATGGAGCGCGGTCGCGGTGGCCAGTCCGATACCCCGCGCCCCTCCCGTGATCGCGATGACCTTGCCACGCAACGAGGTGTCCTGCTTCATTGCCCTACTCCTCTGATCTTCAAGCTGTTTCGGATCGGCCCGCGGCCGCCACGAGGTCGAGTGCCAGTGCGGTCACGGTGTCCGGGGTGTCCAGATGCGGGCAGTGGCCGACACCGGCGAGGATCAGGAGCCGACTGTCCGGGATGGCCGCGTGTAGCTCCCAGCTGGTAGCGGGTGCTACGAGCCGATCCTTGTCGCCATGAACGATCACGGTCGGGCAGTCGATCCAGGTCGGCAGCGGCAGCGATTCAACCTCTTTCTTGACCAGGATGCCCACCTCGATCAGGCTGTTCGTAGACCGCACGTTTCCGATCTGAGAACTCAAGTGCCGCACCAGTTCTCGATCCAGTGCGCGCCGATCCCCGTACAGCACCATCCCGGCGAACACGTCGGCGACGCGCACCCGCCATCGACTCGGCGCGGGAATGGCGGACAGCATCCGCAGCAGCGGCCAATTTCCGCGCGCGACGGCGCGGACCAGCGGCGCCCAATGCGCGCCCGCCATGTCCAGCGCGACCAGCCCCCCGACGGGCACCCCCGGCACCGTGTCGAGCAGCTGGACCGCGGTGACGGCGCCGAGCGAATTGCCCGCCAGCACCACCGACCCACTCCCGGCATGGTGGCGCACTGCCGCACCGAGAAAGCAGACCAGCTGCGGTACCAGCAGACCCGGCGCGAGCGCGTCAGCCGCGCCGAACCCCGGCAGATCCAGCGCGACCGCGGACTGACCGGCGCGTTCGCACCGTTGCAGCACCGGACGCCAGCAGTCGGCCGGGTGGCCGAAGCCGTGCACCAGCACGAGCTTCGGCCCCCTCCCGTCGACGAACAGCTCACGCGTGCCATACCCCGCGTACCGGGCGCGACGCTCGCCGATCATTCCGCGGCACTCCACGGGTTCAGCTGACCGGGCAGTTTCTCCAGCGACCACGGACCATCGGTCTCCACCGTCTCCACGGCCAACCAGCCCCGTAGCAGCGACACCGCGCCGCCCTGCACCGCGAGCACCTTGCCGGTCAGCGTGCACTCGTCACTGGCCAGATAGGCCATGATCGGAGCGATGTTGGCCGGACTGAAGGCATCGAACTCGCCCTCGGGGACCTCTTCTGCGAATATCGCGCTCATCCCCGGCGTCGCGAGCGTGAGACGGGTCCGCGCCACCGGCGCGATCGCATTGACGCGCACGCCGTAACGCTCCAGCTCCAGCGCCGCGACCTCGGTCAGCGCGGCGATACCGGCCTTGGCCGCACCGTAGTTGGCCTGGCCCGCGTTGGGCATGAAGGTGCCCGACGCCGAGGCGGTGTTGATCACCGACGCCTTGACCGTCTTTCCGGCCTTGGTCTGGTCCTTCCAGTAGACGGCGGCGTGGTGCAGGACCGAGAAGTGGCCCTTCAGGTGCACCGCGATGACCGAATCCCACTGCGATTCGTCCATACCGGCGATGAACGCGTCTCGCAGAATGCCCGCGTTGTTCACCACGATGTCGAGGCCACCGAATTCCGAGATCGCCTGATCGACAAGCGCTTTGCCGCCCGCCCAGGTGGCGATGTTGTCGGTGTTGGCCACTGCCTGCCCGCCGGCGGCGACGATCTCGTCGGCCACCTGCCGGGCGGGCCCGGCATCGCTGCCGCTGCCGTCGTTGGCGCCGCCGAGGTCGTTGACCACGACCTTGACACCTTCTTTCGCCAGCAGCAGCGCGTGCTCACGACCGATGCCGCGACCGGCCCCGGTGACGACGGCGACCCGGTTCTCCATTGAACCCATTGCTATCTCCTAGTTCGAGGTGAAGTCGTCGACTCAGGCGACGAGCGACTGGAACTTCTCGAGCGACGCTTCGATCTCCTTGGCGGAGGCGCGCTCGATCGCACCGCCGACGGCGCCGACCATCATCTGGCTGATGAACTCGGACGCGATGGTGACCGTCGACCCGTCCCCCGCAGCCTCGACCGACAGGGTGAAGGTGATCTTGGCGCCCGCCATGCCGACACCCGACATGCTCATGGTGTTCGGCGCGTCGTAGGTGCCGACGGTGAAGTCGATGGTGTTGGCCATCCCCATGATGGTCAGCACTTCCGACATCTTCGAGCCGGCGGCGAGCTCGGTCGGCGGCTCCGACTTCCACTTGGTGTGCAGGGTCAGCCATTCCTCGAAGCGCGCGGGATTGGCGAGCACCTCCCACACCTTCTCCTGCGGTGCGGCGATGTCCTTGCTGATGGCTACCTTGGCCATGGATCTCTCCTGTTGTGAGGGTTGTTGCGGAATGCTGTGGATCAGCGGGCGGCCGGACGGTAGGCGGTGACGAAGGCCGCGCCGCCAAGTCCGATGTTGTGCGCCAGGGCGACCTTCGCCTCGGGCACCTGACGGGCCTCGGCCTCGCCGCGCAGCTGCCAGGTCAGCTCGGCGCACTGCGCCAGACCCGTCGCACCGAGCGGGTGGCCCTTGGAGATGAGGCCGCCGGAGGGGTTGACCACCCAGCGGCCGCCGTAGGTGGTGTCGCCGTTGTCGATCAGCTTGTGGCCCTCCCCCTCGGCCGCCAGGCCCAGCGCCTCGTAGGTGAGCAGCTCGTTGGGGGCGAAGCAGTCGTGGAGTTCGATCACGTCGATGTCGTCGGGGCCGATTCCGGCCTGCTCGTAGACGTTCTGCGCGGCGACCCTGCTCATGTCGTAGCCGACGATGGCCCGCGCGGTCTTGGCGGTGAACGTGGTCTCGAAGTCGGTGACCATCGACTGGCCGACGATTTCGATCGCCCGATCGCCGAGGTCGTGCTCCTCGACGAATCGCTCGCTGGCCAGCACAGCCGCACCGGAGCCGTCAGAGGTGGGCGAACACATCAACCGGGTCAGGCCCAGCGGCTCGTACACCATCTTCGCGTTCTGGATCTCCTCGAGGGTGTAAGCATCTTGGAACTGCGCGTACGGGTTGTTCACCGAATGCCGGTGGTTCTTCTCGGCGATCTTGGCGTGGTGCTCGGGGGTGGACCCGTAGCGCTCCATGTGCTCGACACCGGCGGTGGCGAACATCCACGGCGCCACCGGCATCGCGAAGTCACGCAGACCGGCCAGCGCGTCGATGTGACGCAGCAGCGGCTGCTCGCGGTCGGTGTAGCCGGCCTCCAGCGAACCCGACTGCATCTTCTCGAAGCCCAGCGCCAGCGCGCAGTCGGCCATCCCGCCGCGAATGGCGCGCGCCGCCAGGTAGAGGGCGGTGGTGCCGGTGGAGCAGTTGTTGTTGACATTGACGACCGGAATACCGGTCATGCCGAGTTCGTAGAGGGCCCGCTGGCCGCTGGTGGAATCGCCGTAGCAGAAGCCCACGGCGGCCTCCTGCACCTTGCTGTAGCCGATGCCGGCATCGGCGAAGGCGGCTGCGCCGGACTCGAGCGCCATAGCCGGGTAGTCCCAGCCCTCCCGGCGGCCGGGCTTCTCGAATTTCGTCATGCCGACGCCGACGACGAACACACGGTTGGACATCAAAGACTCCTTGGATCGGTGAGAATCGAGATCAGGCGAACTCGGCCAGGCCGTCGGTGATCACGCACTTGCCGGGGCTCTCGTCACCGGCGGTTTCATAGGCGAACACCTGGCGGCCATCGACATCGTCGGTGCGCCACACGGAGGTGGTGATGGTCTCGCCTGGCCGCGCGGGCTTGGTCAGCCGCACCGCCAGGCGCTTCAGCCTGGTCGGATCGCCATCGGCGACCCGGGTGATCAGCGCGTGCGAGGTGAAGGCGATGGTGCACAGCCCGTGGATGATGATGCCGGGCAATCCCATTGCCTGGGCGAATTCGTCATCGAGGTGGATGGGCATCGGATCGCCCGCCGGTTCGGCGTAGCGGAAGGTCTGATCGGCGTCGAAGGTCTGGGCCACCACGTGATCCGGGGCACGGTCGCGCAGGGCGTCGTCGAAGCCGTGTTCCGGACTGGTGATTCCGACGGAGCCGTCGAACTGGCCGCCACGGAAGAAGCCGATGAAGTACTGCTCGTTGACCAGTTCTCCCTGCGCGTCACGGGTTTCGAGCAGCGTGGTGACCACGACACCGGAGGACTTGCCCTCGATGCCGACCGGCTTGGCGCGCACGGTCAGCGTCTCGCCGGGCACGATCGGCCGGTGCAGCCGGAAGTCGTGCTCGCCGTGCAGGATTCGCAGCATGAGCTCGTCGGGCACCACCGACATGGTGGCATCGGCCATCGTCGCCATGGCGGGAACGACCGCGAAGACAGGGGGCGCGTAGGTGCCGTCGAGGTGGTGGGCGATCGGGTCGTTGGTGGCCTCGGCGTAGGCGATGGTGCGGTCACGGTCGACCTGGAACTTCTGCTCTTCGCCCCAGATATCAAGACGGTCGAGGTTGAAACCCTCGTTTTCGGCCACGGTGGAAACTCCTGTGCGCATCGTTGGGCATTGCCTGTTTCGACGGTAGGAGCCAGAGGTGACCGAGGCGATGATCGTTCCTCTCGGTTCGTTGACCGAAACGCTCATCGACGCGCTGAGGGCGCGCGGCGGACTGTGTACGGTCTGGTCCGTGCACCCCGACTCTCCCGGCTACACCCTGCCGATCACCCGCGTCCAGGCATTGGTGGAGGTCGCGGCACGCCGTGGCTGGGACGTGGCATCGATGATGGACGAGGCCGGGATATCCCTTGACCTGCTCGCCCAGGGACGGGCCCGGGTCACCCTCGAGCAGATAACCAGCCTCTTCCATCGGTTGTGGCGTACGACCGACGACGAACTGCTCGGTTTCGGCCTGCGACCGGTGCCGCTGGGGACCTTCAGGTTGCTGTGTTTCGGGCTGATCAGCGCGCCTACTCTGCGGGCGGCGACCCAGCGCGCCAAGACCTTCCACCGGTCCCTGCCCGGTTTTCCGCCGATCGAGATCGTCGAGACCGGTGACGAGGCGCGGCTCGAATTCGATATCAGTGCCATCGCCGTACCCGTCGATGTACTCGTCGATGTCCTGCTAATCTCGATGCACCGCTACATCGCATGGAGTCTCGGTCACCGGATGCCCCTGCGCCGCGTCGAGGTGCCGTATCCGGCAGTGCCCGATACCGGCGATTACGATCTGATTTTCGGTGCGCCGGTGCGGTTCTCGGCTCCGCGGCCCGCCTTGGTCTTCGAAGCGGGCCTGCTGGACGCACCCATGGTCCGCGACGAGGAGGAACTGCTCGCCTTTCTCAGTGACATGCCTGCCGCTGTGCTCACCCGCACCGGGACGGCTACCTCGGTGACCGGGCAAGTACGTCGACTGCTGGAACGTGGACTCACCGGTGCGTGGCCCAGCGTCGACGACCTGGCCGCCGAACTCGCGATGAGCCCGCAGACCCTGCGTCGAAAACTCCGCGAGGAGGGCACATCCTCGCGCGAGATCAAAGAGCGGATCCTGCGCGATGCGGCCGTGACCAGCCTCGTCCGCGGCGAGGAGACCATTGCGGCGCTGTCGCGGCGCCTCGGCTTCTCCGAGCCGAGCGCCTTCTCCCGCGCCTTCAGCCGGTGGACCGGCGACCCGCCCAGCGCCTACCAACGCTGAGTCCGACGCCTGGTACGTCTCGAGCGTTCCGGTCAAGCATCCGCGCGCCACGATCATCGCCCACGGCGGCCGGCGCGACCAAGCTTCGTTCAGACAGGAAATGAACGAAGGAGTTCCCGTGGCCCACCGATCACCGTGGATGGATGAGGATCTGGACGCGCTCGCCGAGCTGGCGCGGCGATTCTTCGAGAAGGAATGCGCACCCAACGAAGATCGCTGGAGCAGACAGCACCACGTCGACCGCGAGGTCTGGCAGGCCGCGGGCGAGCTCGGCCTGCTCGGCCTGAGCCTGCCGGAGGAATACGGCGGCGGTGGCGGCGACTTCCGCCACGAAGCCGTAGTGGCTATCGAGCAGGTTCGCACACTGTCACCGAGCCTGGGCATCCCGCTGCACAGCGGGATCATCTCGCACTACATCAACGCCTACGGCACCGAGGAGCAGAAGCAGCGGTGGCTGCCTGGGATGTGTAGCGGCGACATCGTCGCCGCGATCGCGATGACCGAGCCTGGCACGGGTTCGGATCTGCAGAGCATCAAGACCAAGGCGAGCAAGGATGGCGACGACTACGTCATCAGTGGAGCCAAAACATTCATCTCCAACGGCTTCCTCGCCGATCTGGTCCTGGTGGCGGCCAAGACGTCCGAAGGCAAGGGCGCCGAGTCCGTGTCGATCATCGCGGTCGAGACCGACCGTGCGGGTTTCCGACGCGGACGCAACCTGGAAAAGGTCGGCCAGCACGGTCAAGACACCTGCGAGCTGTTCTTCGACGACGTGCGGGTACCGCAGTCGAACCTGCTCGGTGTCGCCGAGGGGCTGGGTTTCATCCAGCTCATGAGCCAGCTTCCCCAGGAACGACTGATCCTCGCGGTGGCAGCGGCAGCCTCGATCGAGAAGTCGGTCGAGCTCACCGTGGCCTATGCCAGAGAACGCGAAGCCTTCGGTAAACCGATCTTCGCGTTCCAGAACACCCAGTTCACGCTCGCCGAGGCCGACACCATCAAGTCCGTCGCGTGGACCTTCCTCGACGACTGCGTGACCAAACACACCAACGGTGAACTCGACATCCCCACCGCCGCGAAGGCCAAGTGGTGGCTCACCGAGCAGCAGTGCAAAGTCACCGACGAATGCCTGCAGCTGTTCGGTGGCTACGGATACATGGCCGAATACCCGATCTCGCGGCTGTGGACCGATTCGCGGATCCAGAAGATCTACGGCGGCACCAACGAGATCATGAAGATGATCATCGGACGGAGCCTGTGATGGGCCCGCTGCACGGTGTGAAGGTAGTCGAACTGGCCGGGCTCGCGCCGGCACCGTTCGGCTGCATGATGCTGGCCGATCTCGGCGCCGAGGTCGTGCGGGTCGAGCGCGAGGGCGGCAACGGTGACGGGCTGACACCGCCCGACGGCCCCCTCGACCGCGGGAAGCACACGATCCGGCTCAACGTCAAAGACCCCGCCGACCACGAAGCCCTCTGCGCCCTCGTCGAAGCCGCCGATGTGTTCGTCGAAGGGATGCGCCCAGGCGTGGCCGAACGCCTCGGAATCGGCCCGGACGATCTGCTGGCGCGCAACCCACGCCTGATCTACGGCCGGATGACCGGCTGGGGCCAATCCGGTCCGCTCGCCGCGCGCGCCGGGCACGACATCAACTACATCGCCCTGTCCGGCGCGCTGTCGCTGGTCGGCCGGCCGGGGGAACGCCCGGTGCCGCCCGCCAACATCCTCGGCGACTTCGCCGGCGGCGGCATGCTGCTCGCCCTCGGTGTGCTCGGCGCCCTCTACGAGCGGGAGCGCTCCGGCCTCGGCCAGGTCGTCGACGCCGCCATGGTCGACGGCTCCGCGCTGCTGACCGCGTTCATGCACGGTTTGCACGCCCATGGTCTGTGGAACGAACCGCGCGGCGAGAACGTGCTCGACGGCGCCGCTCCGTTCTACGACACCTACGAATGCGCCGATGGCGAACACGTCGCGGTCGGTTGCGTGGAATATCCCTTCTTCCTGCAACTGCTCGCGGTGCTCGGGATCGAGGACCCGGACCTGCCGTTCCAGTTGGACCGCACCGGGTGGAGCGAACTGAGGCAACGGATCGCCGGATGCTTCAAGGAGCGAACCCGCGACGAATGGGCGCGGCTGTTCGCCGACTCCGACGCCTGCGTCACCCCGGTGCTCAGTCCGTGGGAGGCACACAACCACCCCCACAATCAGGCCCGAGACGCGTTCATCGACGTCGACGGCCTGCGTCAGCCCGCGCCCGCGCCCCGCTTCGGACGCACCCCCACAGCGCATCCCGCACCGAATATGGCCGCAGCCGAGCAGGTCCGAGATCTGTTGGCCGAGTGGGGCATCACCACCGAGCAGCTGGCACGGATCACCGACCGCGCCTCCCAGCGCTGACTTCTCAACCGCGCCGATTCCACAACTGCCGTTCGCGCCGCGGTCGCGAAGAAGAGCACGGTGATCCCGACGATCGTCCCAGAGGTCAGCAGGCGCCGATACGCAACGTGCTCCGGCAGCCCGGCGATGGACGACACGGCCGGGCCGACGACCTCGGGGCCGTCCCGGCCGAGGACCCACCAGCCCACACCCCCGCACCGAGGCGAAGGTCGACCTCACCGTCACCCTCACCAAGCCCGAACTGCTCGGCGTACTGGCGGGCGACGGAGTCGAAAGGCTCGACTACACCGGCGACCCCGGCGTGCTCACACGGCTGCTCGAGCAGCTCCTCGAAAACCCCCACCCCACCTTCCCGATCGTCACGCCCTGACACGGGCCCTGGCCGGGACACCTCCGCCAGCAACGGAAACAGAATGACCGCAACGTCAGGCCGTATCGGGCAGGAGGTAAGCCGGCCCCGGTGTGTGCACCCCAACCCAGAACATGGCCAACCGTGGTCAGGCATCCAGCAAGATCAGTGTCGGATCGTGGTTTGGCCCTCATCGATCGGCACTTCAAAGCCACGTTGGTAGCGCAGCAACTGCTCCTCGGAGACGAATGCGGCATTCGCCCCGACCTCATCGTTCCGGCGAAGTATCCGTGCTCGAAGCGTCGCCGAATCGACCTGATACGAGACGACGCCAAGCTCGGTCTCCGCCTGCTCGCGTCCGCGAAAGTGCACCCAGCGCTACCTCTGGTCAAGCGTGCGGAATCGTTCGATGGCGCCGCACGCTAACGGACGGCCCACGCCCACTGGGCGATCCGGGCCTTGTCGACTGCGGTCTGCACGTCCTCGACGGTGCCGGTGGGCACCGTCATGTCCGCGACCGAGCAGTGCTCAACGTTCCGACAAGGACGAGGCACGGGCCGCGGTCTTGCCTCGGTCCACCGATTCGTGGCGGGCGCGCTCGGATTGACGTTCGCTGCCCCCGGGAACGCGCGCCATGCAGACCGCACTGCGCTCACTACGACCGAGTTGGCGTATAGCGACCGTTAGGCGAACGCCGGAAGTCACGACCCCGCTATCATCACCAGCGATGGCTTGGCACCTTTAGGGTCGTGGGAGGCTGGCGGATGAGATGTGAGGGCTTCACTGGCAACATCACCGTTGATGGCCACACACTCGTCGTTGACCGCGACACGCGGATAGGTCGGATCACGTTCGGCAAGAACCTCGAGCCCCGGCGAATACCTCTGCGTGCGGTTTCCGGTGCTGCGTTGTCGCCAGCAACTCGATTGACCAATGGCGCAGTGCTGTTGATGCTCGGCGGCGCGAGAGACCTTCCGATGCCGGGGGCGTCCAAGCAGGCCAGCCACCCGGATGTGGTGGTGTTCACCCATAAGCAGCGGCACTCGTTCGAGGAGCTGCACCGTTGGCTGCTTACTGTCGCGGCCACCAATCACAACTTGGGGCAGGGTTTCCCCCAAGCACCAACTGGACCCGTGGCGCGGTTGGAGGCGAAAACCGCGGCGCTTCGCCAACGCGCAGACGAGCTGGAGCTCGAGCGGCAACAGCTGCTCGACGACCGGGGTGAAGCGCGCGTCGAGGCAGAGAAGTCGAAGGCTGCCAAGTTGGAGGAGTCCGGTCTTCGACCCGACATCGCCGCCGCCGCCGCGCGTGTGGGATCCACGTTCGGAGGCAAGCGCGAGATCAACCACCTCCACGAGCATCTCCTGCCAGGCGAAACCGTCGAGCACCTCGCCAAAGGTAAATATGAAAGCGAACTGGGCATCGTCGCTCTGACGAACCAGCGGCTGCTGTTCGTCTACCACGGCGTAATCAGATCCCGAACCGAGGACTTCCCGATCCCTGTGATCAGCTCGGTGCAAAGCAAGGGCGGGTTCGTGTTCTCGGAGATGACGATCCATGCGTCAGGAAACCGCGCGGTGATCGGGGAAATGCTCGCGGCCGATGCTGCCGCCATCACCGACGCTGTCCGCCGCAAGATCGCAGAGTTCCGGCAGCCCTCGCCCGCGCCGCCGGCGTTTTCTCCTGTTCCACCGCCGGTTGATCCCGTGGATCAGATCAAGCGACTGGCGGAGCTTCGCGACGCCGGGATTCTGTCGGAGTCCGAATTCGAGACAAAGAAGCAGGAACTCCTCGGTCGAATGTGACCGACGGGTACAGAACGAACGTTGGATCATGAACCGTTCGGGGAGGCGGAGCCAGCTCGTAGTTTTCCTTCGCGGCTACTGAGCCCCCGAAACCGAGTGGCCTCACCAAAGTCCAGCGGCGCCTGTAGCTCCGCCCGCCGACCATCCACATCACCGACCTGGCTGCCGCCGATCCAGATGGCAGGTGATACGCCCACAGCTTGGTCTAACTACTGCGAGGCCAAGCCGGGAGCACTGCGATCGGCCGGGCGCTCCACTCATCTCGCGATTGAAGACGGACTGAGCTGGACTCGTATCTGGAAGGACGCTCGCATGATTCACAGCGCTGAGAAGTCGCTAATGTGTGAGCGAATAGACGCTCGACTCGCCGGAATCGGCGCATCAGGGCGTCAGGATGAGCGGCGCGAGTCTGCGGTCCGAACCGCCCACCTGCCGCCAGGCAGACTAGCAATCCCGTTGCAACGCAATATTTTTGCCCTCGACCTTCCCAAATCGCGTCGCGCTGGATCATGAATTCGCCTCTCGTCACGGGTCGCCACACACTGTGTGCGCGAAGTTGACCGCGGCATCCTCGGAAGAGCGCCGATTGTCATGCTCGTCGAGCGCCAGCAGGTGCAGCAGGCCGGACGACGACTCAGTCGCGCGAGTGGAGTTCAGGGGCGACCAGATCTGAACGGGTTCGAGCGACCTTCCGGATCGCGTGCTGTGCGTCCGGACCCGGCTTGCCGATTTCCCGCTGACCATGGTCAGCCGCCTCGGCGCTGGAGGCGAACAACGGCGCCACCGACTCGTACACTTCTGCCGCTTCGAATGTATGGCCGCTGATCCGCCCTTGAACCAGCGCCACACGAAGAGCCAACAACTCCCGACCACAGACCACACCGGACCAGTACCCGCCGCCACCATCAGGCATGGACAGTTGCACGCGCATTCGACGTCGCCGAGACCACACTGAAGCAGCTGAACATGTTCCAGCGTAACAGGATTCGAGATTTCACCGGTAAGCCTTGTGGCCCGGCAACCGACCGTGGCCGGGAGGACCTGATGACAGCGTCACCTGCTCGACTCCGCACCCTGCGCCGCCGACTACTCGGCTTGGCCACCACACTCGGCATCGTCGCCGCACTCACCGCACCCGGTGTCGCCTCCGCCGCCCCTGCCACGGTGGACCATCGCATCACCCGCAGCGACCGCTGGGAACAGCTCTACGTCTTCTCCCCCGCAATGGGCCGCGTAGTCGGGCTCGACATCCTGCACCCCACCGGCACAACCCCACACCCGACCCTGTACCTCCTCGACGGCACCGCCGCCAGCGACGACCAAACCCAGAGCACCTGGACCCTGCGCACCGACGTCACCCGGTTCTTCGCCGACAAGAATGTCAACGTGGTCATGCCGATCGGCGGAGGCGGCACCTTCTACACCGATTGGCTCGACAACGACACCGTCCTCGGACACAACCGATGGGAAGACTTCCTCACCCGTGAACTACCGCCGCTGATCAACCGAGAACTGATGGGCAACGGCAGAAACGCGGTCGCGGGACTGTCGATGGGCGGCCACGCGGCGGCCACGCTGGCCTTCCGCAACCCCGGACTCTATCGAGCTGTCGGCGTCTACAGCGGCTGCCTGCTCACCTCCGATGTCGGACAGCCGATGGTGCGCGCCGCCGTCCACAACCGCGGCGGCAATCCCGACAACATGTGGGGTGGTTCGCTGGACCCAGGATGGGCCGCACACGACCCGACCAAACACCTCGACGCACTCCGCGGAACCGCTGTCTACATGTCGGTCGGCAGCGGCACCCCGGGCCCGGCCGACGTCGACTTCGACCCGAGTTTCTCCTACCCGATCGACCTGTTCGGCGCGATCAGCCTCGAAGAAGGCGCACTCAGCTGCACCCGCACCGTCGAAAAGATCATGCGCACCGCCGGCCTGACACCGACCGTGCGCTACACCTTGTTCGGCACCCACGCATGGCCGTACTGGCAAGACGCACTCCACAGTTCCTGGCCGACCCTACGCACCGGCTTAGGTCTGTAATGACCTCGGATCGACCGACCGAGCCGGCATCCCCGGCGAAGTCGGCCCGGTTGGCGCAACGGGCTCGATACTCAGCACTTCCGCAGGTCGACCACTGTGGATAGCGAATGTATCCCCCTCCGGACACAATTTTTTTCATCGCATTACCCCTCTGACCAGCACATATGGCCGTGTGCCACTGGGGACAGCCGAGTCGGGTAAGTCGCA
>NZ_JBHUYK010000041.1:0-52210 GCF_042668615.1 Nocardia sp. NPDC057272
TTTCGGTGAGGCAAGGGTTCAAACTTAGCTCAGACAACCGGCCGGAAGCAAATCCGTACCGAGTCCGTCTGAACACGCAGTCAGTCAGGCGCTCATCGTCCTACCTCGTGTCTCGGCCGCTGGGCGGCTGAGTCGGTGTCCGTGTCGCTCTGACTGGAATAAAGTTACGTGCCGACAATTGCGATGTCAAATCCCCTAGTCAGGGGATATTTTCGCAGTGTTCATGTATGAAAGTGCGCATGGCGGAGGAACATAGCGGGAAGCGTCGGCGGTTGCGTCGCATCGCGAGAGCCGGACTTGTCGTGGCGGGTGGCCTGGTGTTGGTGACGGCTGGGGCGAACATCGCTATGTGGACTTTGTCGTCCGGCCATAGAAGTGATGTGGCGGCCGCGCCCAGCGCACCCGTCGTGATCGTCCCGGGTGCCAAAGTCGGGACGGACGGAACTCCGATGGCCTATCTACGGGGACGTCTCGATGTAGCGATCGAGTTGATCGAAGCGGGCAAGGCCGAGCAGATTCTGTTGTCCGGGGATGCCGGCGGTTCGTCGGGCGACGAGATCGCGTCGATGACGCGCTATCTACTCGACCACGGCATCGACCCGGCCATCGTCCGATCCGATCGTGCCGGCCTTTCCACGCGGGAGACCTGCGAGCGGGCGAAGTCGCTGTTCGGCATCGACCGGGCGATCATCGTGAGCCAGTATCACCATCTCCCCCGCGCGGTCGCGCTGTGCCGGGCCGCGGGTATCGAGGCCGACGGGGTGGTGGCTTATTGCGAGTGCAGGAAGGTCACCGAGGTACGCAACAACGTTCGTGAATGGCTGGCAGCGCCGAAAGCCGTGGCGGAGATGCTTCTGCGCTGACAGCGTGCCGGGAGCGCAGAGAAGCGATGAACTGCCGCCATCTGCCGGGCCGTGCCGACCGCCGCACGGGAGGTCCTGTGACGAGAGGTGGGGACACCAGTGCGTAAGGCGGTCCTGCCATGAGGTTGCGGCACCCCTGTCGAATCTGTTCGCGGATGGTGGTGGGGTCGGCGAACTCCAGGTACTCCGACATCACCTCGAACTCCCTGGCCAGGTCTTCCAGATCCGGTGCGGGTGGGTCCGGGTATCCAGCGAGCTCCCGAAGCTGACCGGTGATCTCACCCAGGTGGTCGGCCGACGCGGCATCATCTGCCAGCAGGGCTGTCGCGTGAGCTCGTGCCAGCCCGACCCTGACGTCGACTTCCCACGCCCTCCAGTCGTGCACGAGCCCGAGCTCGGCCATCGCGGTGCGGAACAGTTCGGGAGCAGCGCCACAGTCCGTCCGGTGCAGACAGGCGAGCGCTACCAATGCCGGACTGTCGAGTCCACGCGCGAGCGCCTCGGCGGCGGCCATCGACAGGTCCTCGCCGTTGAGCTCACCGAGCACGAATCGGTCTGCGGCGTGGGCCAAGTCGTCCATGGTCTCAGCGTGCGCGGCGCGAGGGTGATGGGTCAAAGGGTTTTCCGGGGCGGTTGTGGGCGGCGAGGTGCTCGCCGCGGCGGCAGGACCAGCGCCGATGTTCTCGCCACGGCAGGCTGGACCGCCGGGGTGACGTGCTCGGGGAATCCGGATCGCGTACCGTGATCGGGGTTGTCTGCAATGATCGCCGACCGGATTGGGGTGCATCGTGGGCGGTTCCGAGCACGCCGCGCGGCTCGTGCGTTTCTGGCAGACCGTGGAGTTGTTCGGTCCGCAGCTGGTCCCCGACGTCGAGACCGACGGACTGGTGGTCGATCTCGCGCCCGACGACCGCGCGCCATGGGAAAACCTCGCCGCGCTGCCCGCGTTGAAAACCGGGCGAGTGTGGCAGTTCGTCGTGTACGGCGGACTGTTCGAGGTAGGCCGCGCGCGGGAAGCGCTGGTGCGGACCTTCGGCGAGGATCAGCTGGAGGCCGACGCCCGACGGGCCGGGACCACAGCGGCTTTCGCGGTGACGTTGACCGACGGCGGAATGGTTGTCGAAGGCTCGGCGACGTTGTCGGGGCTGGCGTGGGCTGTGAACCGGCTGCGCGCACCGGGGCCCGGCGACATCGGCTGGGCCGACGGATTCGACCACGACTCGGCGGCGTTCACCGCCGCGCTCGACACGCTGACGCGAGAAACTCACCCCGATGCCGAACAGATGGGTCCGGCGCCGCGGTGGCGTGCGCTGGACGTGGCGGGCCGCGGGGTAGCGGCTTCGGTGCTCGCGGCGGGGGCGGATGGCGTCATCTCGCCCGGTCTCGCCGGGATGTCGGCGATGGCCTTCGCGGAACGGTTTGCCGTCCGGCCTGACGACGACGTGGTCGAGGCCCCCCGATTGACCGGCCGCGACCTGCAGATATTCACCGGTGAACTGTGTGCCGCGTTGGGGCTTCGATCGGAATTGCGGGCCGGCGGTGTGCGGGTGGCTTGCGTCCAGGTCGCGGCGCGCGACGCCGACAGTGATGCCGCCGAGGATCGCCTGAACAGCGGGCTCGGCACGGACCTCGCCGAGCTCGCGAAAGCGGTGGAGCGCGGCGATATCGGTGCGGCACTGCGTGACTATCTCGCGGCGGCGGAATCGCTGCCGCTCGATGACCGGATCGATGTCCGTCGACGCCAGGACGCGGTCGTCGAGGGCCTGCTCCCGCACCTCATTCCGGACGGACGCTGGCCGGGCGATCCACTGGTTTCCGGACAGCAGTTCGCGGTCGATCGCGCACTGTCCGAATTGCGCGACGACGCGGGCATTTTCGCGGTGCACGGCGCGCCGGGCACCGGGACGACGACGATGCTGCGAGACCTGCTGGCCGGAATTCTGGTCGAGCGGGCCGCGCAGCTGGCGGCGTTCGACGATCCGATGGCGGTGTTCGCCGGAATCACCGAGCAGGTGCAGGTGGCGAAGAACTACACGGTGGGCGCGCACCGATTGGCGAACTGTGTGACCGGCTTCGAAGTGGTGCTGGCGACCGGCAGCGATGCCACCGCGGCCGATGTGGTCGCCGAGATCCAGCATCGCGACGCGATCGATGGCGAGCTCAATCACTTCACCGACCTGGCCGAACTCGTCGGCGGCGCGCCGGCGTGGGGGCTGGTCGCGGCAGCGCTGGGCGGGACGCGACGCACGTTCGCCGAACAGTTCTGGTTCGGGGACCGATTCGCCACCGAGCGCAAGACCGGCACACCGAACGGCGGGATGCTCGACATCCTCAAGCAGGCCGAGGCCGACCCGGATTCGATTCCCGATTGGCCGACCGCGGTGCGGGATTTCACCACTCGCCGCGCCGAGGTGCGCAGACTCGCGCAGGCGCGCCAGAACGTCGCCGACGCGGTCGCCGAGCTGCCGACCATGAACGCGGGGTTGCAGTCGACGGCGGCCGAGATCGCCAACGCCGATGACGCGCACGCGCACTGGCGCGAACGTCATCAGCTGGCCACCGAGCATCTGCGGGCCGCGCAGGCCGCGCACCACCGGGCGGGCAAATTTCTCAGCGAGCACGGTGGGCAGAAGCCGGGGTTCGTGGCGTCGCTCTCGACAGGATTCCGGGCCGGACGGCGGTGGAGTGCGCGCAGCAACGAATTGCTGCGCGAACGACATATCGCCGAGGCGGAGATGCGGCGGCGCCAGACCGAGGTCGAGTACACGCGGGAGCAGTGGGCGCAGGCCGCCGAGCACGGCCGCACGCTGATTCGCGAACACGTCGAGCTGACGGAGCGGCGGGCGGCGGCGCTGGACGTTATCGAGCGGGGGCGCGAGAACTGGTCGCGCACCATCCCGTTCGGTGATGTGGCGGGTGACGACGAGCAGTTCCAGCTGTGCAACCCGTGGGCGGACGAGCACTACGCGAGCGCGCGGCGTGAGCTGTTCCTGTCGGCATTGAAGTTGCATCGTGCGTTCTTGCTCAACGCGGCACCGCGGATTCGCGACAATCTCATCGTCGCCATCGCGTTGATCCGTGGTGAGCTCGCGGTCGAGCCGAAGCCGGAAACCGTCGCGGCGGCGTGGCAGACGCTGTTCTTCGCGGTGCCGATGATCACCACGACCTTCACCGCGCTGCCCCGGCTGTTCGCCGGGCTGGGGTCCGAGGCCATCGGATGGCTGTTCGTCGACGATGCCGGGCAGGCTGCGCCGCAGTCGGTGGCCGGTGGGTTGTGGCGGGCTCGGCGGGCGGTGATCGTCGGTGATCATCGTCAGCTGGGACCTGTCGGTGTGCTGCCCACGTCGGCGCAGGAAGCATTCGTACAGCAGTACGGGCTCGATGCGGAGTGGATGCCGGATCAGGCGTCGGCACGCCAGGCGGCTGACCGTGGGGTGCGGTACGGGACCTGGCTGATGCCCTCCGATTCGGTCGCGCCGGTGTGGGTCGGCACACCGTTGCGGGTCCATCGGCGCAGTGACCGGCCGATTTTCGAGCTCACGCATCACATTGCCTATGACGACGATCTGCTGGTGTTCGCCACGCCCGATCGACCGGAGTTTCCCGGGCACGATCGGTGGATCGATGTCAGATCCGCACGGGCCGAAGGCAATTGGATCCCCGGCGAAGGGGAAGCGCTCGCCGCCTTGCTCGCGCGGTTGACCGAGGACGGGGTGGCAGCGGCCGATATCCGTGTGGTCAGCCCGTTCCGCGATGTCGCCCATGGCGCGCAGCAGATCGCGCGTGAGGTGCTCGGTGCGGAGTTCGCGGAGCGGCAGGTGGGCACTGTCCATGCGATGCACGGCAATTCGGCCGAGGTCGTGGTGCTGATACTGGGGACATCACCCGCGGCGGGCGGGTCGCGACGGTGGGCGGCGACGAATCCGAATGTGCTCAACACGGCGGTGTCGCGGGCTCGGCGGCGGGTCTACGTGATCGGCAACTACCGATTGTGGAGCAGCCAGCGCTATTTCGACGATCTCGCCAGGCGCTGGACGGTCGAGACCGAACAACTCGCCGATCAGACCGTGAGCCGGTAGAACCGCCAGAATCCGAAGTTCTCGATCGGCAGGACGTCCACGGCGGTGAAACCTGCCTTCTCGGCGTACTCCCCCAGTTTCGCCGTGCGCATGACGGTGCCGGTGCCCGCGGAGTCGGGATGTGCCATGCCGTCGGGCAGGCAGACCAGCAGGCTGAACCCGTACATCAGGCGGTCGATATCGCTCGCCGGCGCGGTGAATTCCGGCGCGACGGCCTCATCCATGATGATCACCGCGCCGCCCGGACGCAGGGCTTTGCGCATCGAGGTCAGCACCGCGACGGGGTGTGGCATGTCGTGCAGGCACTCGAACGCGAACAGCGCGTCGTAGGCGGATTCGGGGAGGTCGGTGGCGGCGTCGGCGTGGTGGAAACGGACGCGATCGCCGAGTTCGGTGGCATTTTCGGTGGCCATCCGCACCGAGGGCTGATCGATGTCGTAGCCGTCGACCGCCAGCTCCGGGTAGGCGCGGGCAAGGGCGATCGCGGACCAGCCGCCGCCTGAGCCGATGTCGGCAGCCTTGGCACCGGGGCGTGACAGCAGCGCGTGGATATCGGTGACCCCGGCCAGATCTGTCGCGAGACGCCGCTCGAACCAGGGGCGGTTCATGTCCGACTGGGATTCGCGCATGTCGGCGCCGTAGTCGGACCAGCCCACGCCACCGCCATCACGGTAAGCACGCACCAACGCGGGCATCTGGACGGCGGCACCGGCCAGCATACGAGCCAGTGGCGCAAGGTAATCGAGACTGTTCGGGTCGGTGAGAACCTCGGCGGCGCCGGCGGGCAGTACGAACCGCCCGTCCGCGGCCACCGTCAGAATCCCGGTCGCCGCCTGCTGCTCGAGCCACTCCTGCGCGTACCGGCGATCCCCACCCGCCCGCGCGACCAACTCACCCGCATCCGCGGGCCCACCCTCGACCAACGCCCGATACCAGCCCAGCCGATCCCCGAGATGCACCGCCAGAATATCGATGGCCCCGAGCGCGGCCCCGAACAACCGCTCGGCGAACTGCTCACTGGATTGCTCAGCCCCGGTCACCGGTCACCCTCCTGTCGACGCGATACGGATCGACGCCGACCCGCTGATACGGACTACGGGTCGGCCCGCCGAAAGGTTCAGCAGCAGGTCAGGGTGGCTACGGCGAATCGAACAGGAGGTTGCCGGATTCGACGGTGGTGCCGATGGTGTCGGTGTAGACGGAGTCTTTTGCCGAGTCCATGACTACGACGGGGCAGATGACCGAGTAGCCGGTGGCGGCGGTTTTCGTCGGGTCGAAGGTGACGATGGGGGCGCCGGCTTCCACGGTGTCGCCTTCGGTGGCGAGCAGTTCGAAGCCTTCGCCTTTGAGTTTCACGGTGTCGATGCCCAGGTGGACCAGGACGCCGACACCGTTGCCGAAGATGACGAAGGCGTGGGGGTGGAGTTTGAGGATCTTGCCTGCGATGGGGGCCGTCACCATCAGGGTGCCGCGGGTGCGGTCGGGGTCGAGCGCGATGCCGGACCCGACGATCTGCTCGGCGAAGACCTGATCGGGGACCTCGGACAGGGCCACCACCTTGCCGGGCAGCGGAGCGATGACCGGGATGCTCACAGAATGTCCTCGATGTCGTCGGCCAGGGTGTCGGCTTCGGGGCCGACGACGACCTGCACGACCGTGCCCGACTTGAGGACGCCGTGGGCGCCCGCGGCCTTGAGAGCGGCCTCGTCGACCTTGCTACCGTCCTTCACCTCGGTGCGCAACCGGGTGATGCAGGCCTCGATCTCGACGATGTTGTCCGCGCCGCCCAAGCCCTGGACGATCGCTTCCGCTTTGGACATCTGTTCTCCCTTTCGGCGGTGGTTGCCAGTACCAGTATGGGAGTCTCGAATGTGCGCCACATCATATTCAGCGGTTGACATCCGACCTCCACCTGGTCAAACTGGCAACTGGTTATGACCGGACAGTACCCGTCAGGTACACCGGTTCACAACAGTTAACCCGGATCGGCGGGCAAGCCGGTCCTCCCTCGCCGAGACCGCCGCAAAGCCGGCACGAAGAAGGTCGACATGACTGCCGTTACCGACACACCCAAACAAGAATCGAAGGTGTTCGCGGGATTGCAGCGCCTCGGTCGCAGCCTTATGCTGCCGATCGCGGTGCTCCCCGCGGCGGGCATCCTGCTGCGCATCGGCCAGGACGACCTCCTCGGCCGCTTCTCCGCGCTGGAGAGCACCGCCTCGGTCATCTCGGCAGCCGGGCAGGCCGTGTTCACCTGGCTGCCGCTGATCTTCGCCGTCGGTATCGCGATCGGCTGGGCGAAGAAGGCCGACGGGTCGACGGCGCTGGCCGCGGTGGTCGGCTACATGGTGATCAACGGCGTGTTCGAAGCGATGTCACCGATCGTGCTCGAAGGGAAAACCGACCCGAAGGGCGCGCAGGCGCTGATCAATTACGGCGTCCTCGCCGGCATCGTGATGGGTCTGCTGTCGGCGATGCTGTGGCAGCGGTTCTATCGCACGAAGCTGCCCGACTTCCTCGGCTTCTTCAACGGCAGGCGGCTGGTGCCGATCCTGACCGCGTTCACCGGCCTCGTCGTCGGCGTCGGCATGGCGTTCCTGTACCCGGCCTTCAACTCCGCGCTCACCTGGGTGGGCGAGACCGTCGCGGACAACTCGGTCGTCGGTGGCGGCATCTACGGCGCGGCCAACCGCCTGCTCATCCCGACCGGTCTGCACCACATCCTGAACTCCACGGTCTGGTTCCTCGTCGGCGACTACACCGATGCCTCCGGCCAGCTCGTGCGCGGTGACCTCAACCGCTTCTTCGCCGGTGATCCGACCGCGGGCACGTTCATGACGGGCTTCTTCCCGATCATGATGTTCGCGCTTCCCGCTGCCGCGCTGGCCATTTGGCGCAACGCGCGGCCGTCGCAGAAGAAGCTGGTCGGCGGCATCATGCTGTCGACCGGTCTGACCGCGTTCGTCACCGGCATCACCGAGCCGCTGGAGTTTTCGTTCATGTTCGTGGCGTGGCCGCTGTATGTGGTGCACGCGATCTTGACGGGCACGTCGATGGCGCTGGTGAACGCGCTCGGTATCCACGACGGATTCACGTTCTCCGCCGGTGCGATCGACTACCTGCTGAACTTCGGCAAGGCCACCAATGCCTGGATGCTGATCCCGATCGGGCTGGGTTACGCGGTGATCTACTACGTGCTCTTCAGCTTCGTGATCAAGAAATGGAACCTGCGCACGCCGGGTCGCGAGGCGGAAACCGATGTCGAAGCCGGTGTGCCCGACGCGGCCCTGGTCGAAGCGGAGGCTGCCCAGACCGCCACGGGCGATACTCGAACCGACGCACCCTCGGTCGCCGAAGTCGAAACGAAGCTGGACAAGAAACTGGAAGGTGAGTGAGGCAATGAGCACCCGCACCGTCATCGTCGGATCCGAGGTGGGGCTGCACGCGCGGCCCGCCGCGAAACTCACGCAGGCCGTGCAGGCCGCGGGGGTGCCGGTGCGGATCTCGCTGGGAGGTGGCGAACCGGTCGATGCGGCCAGCGTGCTCGCGGTGATGACGCTGGGCGCGGGACACGGAGCCGAGGTAACGCTGCACGCCGAGGGCGCCGATGCCGTTCTGGACCAGCTGGCCGAACTCATCGCCTCGGACCTGGACGCCGCCTGATGGCCGAACAGGTGATCCGTGGACTCGGGGTGAGCCCGGGCGTGGTGTGCGCGCCGTGGTTGCGGTTCGGTTCGCAGCTCGAGACGTCGGCGCACGATCCCGTCGGCGGCTCGGTCGCCGACGAGCTCGCACGGGTCAAGGAGGCGCTCGGTGGCGTGTCCGACGAGATGACCGCCAGGGCCGCGCGGGTGAGTGGTGTCGCGGCGGAGATTCTTTCGATGTCGGCGACGATGGCCCGTGATCCGGGCATCGTCGCCGCCACGGAGAAGGAGCTCGCCGCCGGGATGCCGACGGCGCACGCGGTGCACCTGGCGTTCGAGGGATTCTGCGCGAAGCTGGAAGCGCTCGGCGGGTACATGGCCGAGCGGGCGACCGATCTGCGCGATATCGGCGGGCGGACCGTCGCGGTGCTGCTCGGGCTGCCGATGCCGGGCATTCCGGAGCCGGGGTATCCGTTCGTGCTGGTGGCACGGGATCTCGCACCTGCCGATACGGCGATGCTGGGTGACAGTGATGTGGTCGGGTTGCTCACCACCGAGGGCGGGCCGACCAGCCACACCGCGATTCTCGCGAAGTCTCTCGCCTTGCCCGCGGTGGTGAACTGTCCGGATACCGATCGGCTCGCCGACGGTGTGCCGGTGCTGCTCGACGGCACCACCGGTGAGGTCGTGATCGATCCGAGTCCCGAGCATCAGCGGGCAGCTCTCGAACAGGCAGCGGCGGACAAAGCGCGGATCGCGGCGGCCAGCGGGCCGGGACATACCGCTGATGGGACGCCGGTGCAGCTGCTGGTGAACATCGGCACCGTCGACGACGCGGCGAAGGCCGGACCCGTCGACAGTGAGGGGGTCGGCCTGTTCCGCACCGAGTTCATGTATCTCGGGAAGACGTCCGCGCCATCGCTGGAGGAGCAGACCGCCTCGTACACAGCGGTTCTCGAACAGTTCGCCGGTCGACGAGTCGTAGTGCGGACACTCGACGCCGGGTCGGACAAGCCGCTGCCGTTTCTCGATCTCGGCACCGAGGAGAATCCGGCGCTGGGTGTGCGCGGGCTGCGGATCGGCACGGTGTTCCCGGAAACTCTGGCCACGCAGCTCACGGCTCTCGCCCGTGCGGGCGAGGCCACGGGCGCCGACCTGTGGGTGATGGCGCCCATGGTCGCCACCGCCGACGAGGCTGCCGGATTCGCTTCACTGGCAAGGGAATCCGGGTTGACCAAGGTCGGGGCGATGATCGAGATCCCGGCGGCCGCGTTGCGTGCCGCTGATCTGCTCGCGCATCTCGACTTCGTCAGCATCGGAACCAACGATCTGAGCCAGTACACGTGCGCGGTGGATCGAATGGCGGGCGGGCTCGCGCAGCTGCTCGATCCGTGGCAGCCCGCGGTGCTCGACCTGATCGCGATGGTCGGTGCGGCCGGCGCGGCGGCGGGTAAATCGGTGGGGGTGTGCGGTGAGGCGGCGTCGGATCCGACGTTGGCGCCGGTGCTGGTGGGGCTGGGCGTGACGAGTTTGTCGATGTCGGTGCCCGCGTTGCCCGCGGTAAGGGCTGCGTTGGCCGCGGTGGATGTGCAGCGGTGCCAGGACGCGGCCGATGCTGCGCGTGCGGCACGGAATCCGCAGGTTGGGCGTGCGGCGGTCGCGGCGATCATCGGGCGGGCGTGAAAAAGGTTGTTGTGCACGTGGTCCGGCCGTCGGCCGGATCGCGATGCGGTGTCCGGTGGCGGTCCGCGATCGCTGTGGTGGATGCCGTATCGGGTCGTTCAGGTGTTGGAGCCGGGCACGGCTGCGGTGATGGGGAAGGTTCGTGGTGACGGGAATCGTGCGCGGTCGTCTCGTCGGGACGGTCGAGGGTGACATCGCCGACGGCGTCGTCGAATTCGAGGACGGGCTGATCACCTGGGTCGGCGATGTAGCGAATCATTCTGCACCGGAAAGTCTTCCAGCATCCAGTGACGATCTGATACTTCCGGGATTGATCGATCTGCACTGTCATGGTGGAGCCGGGTTCGGGTTTCCCAATGCTGATGCGGACGGCGCTCGGGTCGCGGCGGCGCATCATCGGGCGCACGGCACCACCGGGCTGCTGGGGAGCTTGGTGTCGGATCAGCCGGAGGTGCTGGTCGCACAGGCGGCGATGCTGGCCGATCTTGTCGAGGACGGGGCATTGCTCGGGGTGCATCTCGAGGGCCCGTTCATCAATGCGATCCGCTGCGGGGCGCAGGATCCCGCGGCGATCATTCCCGGCGATCCCGCGTTGTTCGAGCGGCTCTACGCGGCCGCGCGCGGCACGGTGCGGTCGATGACAGTGGCTCCCGAAACCGCGCATTTCGATGAACTGCTCGCCGCGATGCGCCGACATGATGTGCTGCCCAGCCTCGGGCACACCGATGCCGATGCCGCGACCACCGCGGCGCGCATCGCCGAGGCCAGTGGTGGCCCTGTCACCGCCACGCACCTGTTCAACGGGATGCCCGCATTGCATCACCGCTCCCCCGGGCCGGTCGCCGCCTGTCTGGCCGCGGCCGGGCGAGGCCAGATGGTGGTCGAATTGATCGCTGACGGTGTGCATTTGGCGCCGGAGACGGTGACGATGGTGTTCGATACCGTCGGCCCGGATCAGGTCGCGCTGGTGTCCGATGCGATGGCGGCGGCGGGCATGAGCGACGGCGACTACCGGCTGGGCGCTCTCGATGTTCAGGTGCACGACGGCGTTGCCCGGCTGGCCACCGACGACGGTTCGCCCGGGGCGATCGCGGGGGGCACGGCACGGCTCGTCGACGTGCTGCGCTGGACCGTCGACGTCGCGGGCATACCGCTGTCCGATGCGGTCGTCTCCGCGACTCGAACCCCTGCTCGTGTCCTCGGTCTCGAGGGCGAACGCGGCAGTCTCACCGTCGGCGCGCGTGCCGACATTCTTGTCACCGACCAGTCATTGCGGCCGCGGCGCGTGCTCGTCGCCGGAACGGAAGGAATCTGATGGAGATCGTGATCCGGGCTGACGAAAACGAAGTGGCGAGTACGGTCGCCGATATCGTCGGCCGCTATGTGCAGGGCGGTAACGCGATCCTCGGCTTGGCTACCGGGTCGTCGCCCCTGGGGAGCTATCAGGAGCTGGCGCGCCGGTACCGCGAGGGCGAGCTGGACTTCACCACCGCCAGCGCCTTCCTGCTCGACGAGTACGTCGGTTTGCCGAAAGATCATCCGCAGTCGTATTTCTCGGTCATCCGGTCGGAGTTCGTCGACCATGTGAACCTGGATCCCGCGCGGGTGCTGAGCCCGAACGGGGAGGCCGGTGATGTCGCGGGTGAGGGCCGCCGGTACGACGCGGCCATCGCCGCCGCGGGTGGGGTCGACGTGCAGTTGCTGGGGATCGGCACCGATGGGCACATCGGGTTCAACGAGCCCGGGTCGGCGCTCACCTCGCGCACGCGCGTGAAAACACTGACCGAACAGACGCGTAAGGACAACGCGCGCTTTTTCGACGGGCCGGAGGATGTGCCGCATCACGTGCTCACCCAGGGCCTCGGCACCATCAACGAGGCCGGGCATCTGGTGATGATCGCGCTCGGCGCCGGCAAGGCCGATGCGATCGCCGCCGCCGCCGAAGGGCCCTTGTCGGCGTTCTGCCCGGCCTCGGTCATGCAGTGGCATCCCCATGTCACCGTGGTGATCGACGAGGCCGCGGCGAGCAAGTTGAAGCTGGCGGACTACTACAAGTACGCGCTGGCGAACAAGCCTGCCTGGCAGTCGTTCTGACGTGACCGCCCTCGAGTTCGCGGTGCAGGACGCGGCGGGCGCGCTCGGTGCTCGCCGCGTCGGGGCGGATCGGGTGGAATTGTGTGCGGCGCTGGGCAGTACGGGTGGGCTCACGCCCAGCATCGGAACGATCGAGGCTGTGGTGGGAACCGGGATTCCCGTCCACGTCCTGATCCGGTGCCGGGCAGGGGGCTTCGTATACGCTGACGCCGATGAACTGGCGGTGATGAACGCCGATGCGCGGGCGGCCATTTCGGCCGGTGCCGCCGGGCTGGTGATCGGGGCGCTCACCCCGGACCACCGGGTCGACGTCGAAGGGTTGAGCCGTGTGCTCGATGACGTTCCTGTCGAAGGCATAGAGCTGACCTTTCACCGTGGGATCGATCAGATTCGCGACCGCGAGACCGCGCTGGACACCCTGATCGCCGGTGGCATGACCAGGGTTCTCACCTCGGGTGGGGCATCTGCTTGCGCCGCGGGACTCGATGAGCTGGCCGCGATGGTTGTACACGCGGCAGGCCGCATCCAGATCATGGCGGGTGGCGGGATCACCGTCGACGACATCGCGGCACTACACCGGGCAGGCGTGGACGCGATTCACCTCTCGGCCCGACGTGTCATCGCTGACGACGGCGGCCCGGGCGGAGGTGGCACGTCCGGCCACGAGCAACTGGACGAGGAACTCGCCGCGGCCGCGGCCACTCAACTGGCGGCCATGGACCGGTCAGCCATCCGCGGTGACCCGACAGCCTGATCGGGCGCGCGATCGAGCGGTCGGATCAGGCGCGCTCGGCCAGGATCAACTCCGCCTCGCCGGGGTCGCAGTCGAAAGCCGCCTGTACCGCGGCGACGGCCTTGTCGTGTTCGCCTGCCGCGACCAGCTGGTCGATGTCGGCCCACAGATCGATGGGCGGGGCCACCGACGGGTCGAGGCGGCGGTCGAGCCGTTCCCACATGCGGGCCACGGTGGGGTCATCGGCGAGGAGTCCGCCGAGGTGGGCCTTGAAGGCGGGATGTTCGGTGCGGTACATGCCCATCCAGCTGCTGGCGGGTGGGCTGGCCTCGGCATTGGCGGTGCGGTCGGCGAGTTTGAGGATCACGGCTCTGGGGTGGGCGGCGATCTTGGTGTAGGCGTTCTGGTTTCGCGCCTTGCGATCGGGGCCGATGCCGGTGACCGCCCAGACCAGATCGAGAACCGCACGCCCGAAACGGGATTCGACATCTTCCGCCGTGACGGGGGTGTCTTCGACGACGTCGTGGAGCCACGCCGCGAGGGCGAGTTCACCGCCGTAGCCGAAATCGTCGAGGACACCCCGAACGGCCGCGAGATGGGTGATGTAGGGATGGACGCCGTAGCGCTGGTCGCCATGTGCCGCGATGGCGAATTCCCGTGCTTCGATTTCGCGCTGATCGAACTCCATGCCGCACCCCCGTGCTCGATTGGTGATCGTGTCGAGATCGACCCTAGCCGAGGGCACCGACAGGTTGCCGGGATCAGTGATGGGCGACCGGTTTCCGCGCGGTCAGGATGCCGGTCTGGTCGCGGCTCTGGGTGTAGCCGAGATCGGTGAAGCCGACCGCCTCGACCCGATCGGCGTAGTGGCGGATGTCGGCGTCGGCGAACGGATCGCCGCCGCGTCCGAGAAACACGGAGAGCACGGCCCGCATCCGGGGAGAGGGCGATGCGTCGGCGAGCAGCAGATGTCCGCCCGGTCGCAGCACCCGCCACATCTCGGCGATCGCGGCGGCGCGCTGCGGCTCGGGGATGTGATGCATGACGAAAGTGCAGGTGACAACGTCGAATTCGGCATCGGGCAGGGGCAGCGACTGTGCCGGGCCCACCACGTAGCGATGGTGTGTGGCGCGATCCCGGGCACTGTTGTCGGCGACCGCCGTAGCCGAGGGATCGACGCCGACCGCGGCGCCGTTCGGTCCGACCGCATCGCCGAGCGCGCGGACCAGTTTGCCGGGCCCACAACCGATATCGAGTGCCCGCGCACCCGGGCGCGCACCGGAACGGGTGACGAATTCGGCGAGTAGACGACGGTGCCTGCCCAGGAAGAACACCGTGGTGAAGAGGTTGTAGCGACGCAGGCCCGCGATGACCAGGCCGGTGCCCTCGTCATCGACGAACATGGGGGTGAGAAGCTGATTTCGGGACATGAGTTCATCGTCGGGCGCCGCCGCGCACGTCACCAGGAGCAGAATCGCCGGAGGTGTCCGTTATCGAACAGATCCGGGGAAACCGTGCAGGAGGAAGCGATGGCCGAGCACCCTGATCGCCGGGTTCGACGCACCAGGGACACGCTGCACAAAGCGCTGATCGAGCTGATGATCGAGCGCGGCTACGACAAGGTGACCGTGAGCGACATCATCGGCCGCGCCGACGTGGGGCGGTCCACCTTCTACGCGCACTACCGCGACAAGGACGACCTGCTACTGGTGAGCTGCACCGAGTTCCTGCGCCGCGAGATCATCCGCACGACCACACCGGGCTCTCCGCTCGCGCCGCTGCGCGTGATGTTCCATCTCGCCGCGCAGTATCCCGAGGTGTATCGCCCGCTGATCGGGCCGAAGGCCACCGCCACCGTCGTGCGCGCCTACCGGCAGTGTGTCGCCGAACTGGTCGGTGAGCTCCTCGGTGAGCAGCCGGCGGGCACGATCGAGTTCCTGTCGTGGGCATTGCTCGGCGTGCTGGGTCCGGTGACCGAGCCGACCGCGCCGACACCACCGGCCCAGGCGTGGCAGCGGTTCGAAACGCTCGCGCTGTACGGACTCACTGGCTCCGGCGGCGCAGGTCCGGCCACGGCGGGCGACGCAGAATCGCCAGCGCCGCGATGACCCCGGTGAGCAGGCCGATCCATTCGCCGAGCTGAGCGATGCGATTGGCGTCCATCGCGGGCGTCCAGTGCGCGCGCCCTTCGTGGACGACGAACACACCGACCGGACGAGGGTGCCGCAACGGACCGCCACCGCGCGAGACGGTGATGACCGTAGCGCCGCCGGACGTGTCGATCGGCTCGCCGAACACGATCGGCGGCTCGGTCACCAGCTGTTCGACGCGATCTCTGATCGTCATCGCCATCCTGTCTCGTCGTCCGGCATTGTCGTCGAACATACGCCCACCGCGTATCCGGCGCCGAGGTTCGTTCCCCGCGGCGCGCCGCCGATCGCCGGAGCGAGCCGCGTGACGAATTTCGTTGTCACCCATTCCTTTCCGAATCGGCCACCAGCCCACCGATCCCGGCACGCATCGCTTCGGGAATGCTCCGCCGATCAGCTGCCATGATGGATGGGTCATAGCCGTGGCGAAAGGTGCACCGATGTCAGAGCAGACGCTGTCGACACAGTGGTCACGATCGCTGGGGCTGCGGGTGCCGCTGGTGAACGCGCCGATGGGCGGCGCGGCCGGTGGACGGCTCGCGGCGGCGGTGAGCGCAGCGGGTGGGCTCGGGATGATCGGCATGGGCAGTGCGGGGTCGGTGGCGGCGTTGCGCCGCGAACTGGCTGTCGCCGGAGCACCGGACGGGATCGGGCTGGTCGACTGGGTCCGCGCCCGCGAAACCGGGCTGCTCGAGGCTGCGATCGCCGCGGGTCCACGGATCATCTCGGTCAGTTTCGGCACTGATTTCTCCTGGGTCCCCCAGGTGCGGGCGGCGGGCATTCTCGCCGTCACCCAGGTGTACGACGCACCGGGCGCCCACCGCGCGCAGGACGCGGGTATCGACATTCTGGTGGCGCGCGGCAGCGAAGGTGGCGGCCACGGCGCCGACCGGCTGGCCTTGCTTCCGCTGCTCGACGCGGTCCTCGACATCGCGACCGTCCCGGTCCTGGCCGCCGGTGGCATCGGCTCCGGGCGCACGCTCGCGGCCGTGCTCGCGGCGGGAGCGGCGGGTGCTTGGCTCGGGACCTGCCTGGCCGCCGCCGAGGAATCACTGCTGCCCGAATCCGCCCGCCTCGCGATGCTCGCCGCCGACTCCAGCAGCACCACTGTCACCACCGCGTTCGACGAGGCCCTCGATCTGCCCTGGCCACCGATCTATCCGGCGCGCGTCCTGCGCAACGAGTTCACAGATCCGTGGTCGCGACTCGAAGGCGACGACGTGCCCGATTCCGACCGCCTTCGCGCGGCGATCGCGGACGACGATCCTCGGCTCGCACCGGTGGATGCGGGTCAGGGTGTCGGATTGGTGACCCATATCGAGCCTGCGGCGGCCATTATCGGCCGGCTCTGCGACGACGCGGCCGAGCTGCTGGCCTCACGCCACGAGTAAGGCCGGTCGCGACAGGAGCGATCCGTTGCAAAAATATGTAGATCGGTCTAGTTTGAGCGAGTGGGCAAAAAGGGAGCCGAGACGCGGTGCAAGTTGATCAGGGCGACGCGGTCGCTGATCGAGTCGCACGGATACTTCGGCGCCGGGCTCAATCAGATCGTGCAGGAGAGCGGTGCGCCGCGCGGGTCGCTGTACTTCCATTTCCCGGGCGGTAAGGACGAATTGGTGGCGGCGGCGCTCGCCGAGAGCGGCACCGACATCGCGACGATCATCCGCACGGTCGAGGCGACGGACGCGCGAGATTTCGCGCGAAAGATGGTGAACCTGCTGGGCGATCAGCTGGAAGCGTCGGACTGGACCATCGGGTGCCCGGTGGCGGCCGTCGCGCTGGACACCGCATCGACCAACGATGCTGTGCAGCAGGCCTGTTCGGCGACCTATCGGCTCTGGGAGGAGGCGATCCGGGAACGACTGATCGGATTCGGCCATCCCGAACCCGAACGGATCACCACGGTCGCGCTCGCCCTGATCGAAGGCGGGCTGGTGCTGGCCCGCACCCACCGGTCCCGCCAACCACTTCAGCACCTCGCCGACACCATCGACGTGCTGATCTGAGCCGTTCCCGGCTCACGGCTCGAGTCATATCCCGAAAATATGTAAATCGGTCTACTGAAAGTTGGACACCATGGCACACACCGACTCCATCGTTTTCGGCGCCGCCGGGTTCATCGGCCGCTCCCTGGTCGCCGAATTGCTGCGAAACGGGAACACCGTCACCGCCGCACTGCGTGCGGGTAGTCAGGATCGGCTGCGGACCTGGCTCGACGGGCAGAGTGTCGACACCGCCGGTTTGACCATCACCACCACCGATATCGGCGAACCGGATCTCGCGCTGGGCGACACCGTCGAAGGGGTGCGCGATGTGTACAACGCGGCCGCGTTGATGAAGTTCGGGCTGGATGCGGAGGTGGCGCGGCGGGTCAACCTCGACGGGGCGGTACACGTGCTGGAATGGGCCGCACGGCAACCGGATCTGCGGCGCATCGTCCACATCACCGGCTATCGCGCGGCCGACGACGGGGGTGAGCAGGACTACGGCAACGGCGCGTACGAGGCGTCGAAGGTCGAGGCCGATGCCCTGCTGCGGCGGCTCGCGGCCGAGCGTGACATCCCGCTGACCATGGCGAATCCGGCCGGAGTGCTCGGACCCGGCCAGTACTTCGGGCTTTCCGACATCATCGACAATCTCTGGCAGGGTCGGTTGCCCGCGCTGCCGGGGTCGGCCGACACCTTCGTTCCGGTGGTCGATCTCGACTACGTGGCCCGGTTCATCGTGGGGCTACCCACCCAAGCCGATACGGTCGGCAGATCCTATCCGCTGCTGGATGCCGCGACTCCCGTACTGCCCGAACTGATCCGGCTCGTCGCCGACCATCTGCACGTCGCCGCACCGCGCTTCACGCTGCCGACCGCACTGGTGCGCCGGCTTCCCCGCGCCCTGACCCATGCCGATCCCGAAGCGCTGTCCTTCCTCAGCAGCGATCGGTACGACACCAGCCGAAGCGACGTCATCGCACGGCGTCTCGGCATCGGCCACCCGCCGGTCGACGAACTGCTGCGCACCTACGCCGACGGGATCGTCGCCGGCCGCAACGGCACCGTCACACCCACACCGAAATCCGGATTCCGTGACGGGACCTGGTTGGTCGGCGAGCGAACCGACCCGGAATATGTGCTGTTGCACGGCATTCCACTCGACAGCGAATCATGGTCCGACGTGGTGCGGGAGTTGGATGCCCCTACCCTGGCGGCCGACCTTCCCGGGCTCGGGCGCTCGGCGGTGTCCGCGCAGTCGACCGGTGACTGGATGGAGAAACTGATGGCGCCGGTGCGGACGCGGCCGGTCATCGTCGGTCATTCGCTGGGCTCCTGGGCCGCAATCGAATTCGCGCTGCGCCACCCCGATCGGGTGTCACGGCTGGTACTGATCGCGCCCGCGTTCCTCCAGCAGCCCGCCACCCGGCTGACGGGTTCGCCCATCGCCGCCGAGGTCGTCAAGCGGATGTCCGCCGCGACAGTGGCCGCGCGACTGGGCATTCCGGAAGGTCCGGCCATCACCTCCGCTCTCGCGGATCTGCGACGACCTGGTGTCGCCCAGCGCACTTGGGCGGCCCTGCGCGCCGCCGGTGCCTCCCGAGACGAACTCGCCGCGAAACTGACCCGGGTCACCGTTCCGGTCGACATCATCGTCGGTTCGGACGACCCACTGGTCGAGCCGACCGATCGGCCGGTCACCACGATCACCGGCACCGGGCACTACCCGCAGCTGACCCATCCGGATCTGGTCGCGCGCGCCCTGCGGGGCGAATCGGTCTCTGCCGCACCGCAAGACCACCCGACGAGCAGCGGCCGCTAGTTGGGCAGACAGGCAGGTGCCGCGCGACGCTCACCCGGCCGGAGCCGTGAGTTCGATCCGGAGTGCGGGGTCGTTCACCATCTCCGGCTGGAGTGCGATGGTTTCCTCGGTTCGCCACCGTGCGTGCCAGATGGGGACGCCGCCGGGGAGATCCAGTTCCCGCGGGGTGGTGAGCAAGGGAAGGTCGAGGCGGGCCGAAGTGACGGTGACGGTGGCGTTCGTCGGCGTGTGCGACCACACGTCGTCGACCGCGTTGGTGATCCGGACGCCGAGTCGGTGGCCGGTGGCCAGGCGAGCGTCCTGCCAGAGCAGCCGGACCTCGGATTCGGAGCGGACCGGGGCGATACCGCGGGTGATGACGGTGGCGCGTCCGTCGGGGGCGATGTCGTAGAGCTCCAGCGCGACAGTCGCTTCCGGCGGGCCGCTGAGGGTCAGCGCGGCAGTGGCGCGGCCCGCGAGGTGCACGGGCTCGGCGACCGGGGCCGAGATCGACCAGATTTCCCGGTCCGCGCCGGGCAACAGACCACGATCGCTATAGCTGCCGGTGCGCAATGCGATGGATGTGCGCTGGGCATCCGTAGGCGGCCAGGCGGGTTCACCGCGCCACCCACCGTCGAACTGGCCGACGGTCACCGGCGGGCCCGGTACCTCGACATCGGCGCCCGCCACGTGTTTTTCCAGGAATGCGTAGAGCTCCGAGGCGAAGTGGGGTGTGCCGCACTTCTCGCGGCAGTCCGAGTGGCCCCACTGGCCGAACCAGGCGCGATGCTCGCCGGGGCCTCTGGCTTCCCACGCCTCGATGATGCGGTCGGCACGGGTATTGGAGTCGAGGAAGCTCTGGCCGAGGAACATCGGGGTGGTGTTGCCGCGGACGGCCTCGACCATGTCGCGCTCGCGCCAGTCCGGGTCGGCGCCGTTGTGGTCGGTGGTGAGGGCGAGGTAGCGGGCGGCGCAGTCCTGGGTCATCTGGACGGCATTGGCTTTGTACTCGTCACCGTCGTCGGGGTGGCCGGGGGTCGAGGCGATGGCCAGGTGTTCCGCGCCCGCGGTGTCGGCGGGGCGGATCCCGTCCTCGGTCAGCGGTTTTCCGCCGAACTTCCACGCTGTGCCCTGCATATAGAGGTAGGAGTACGGATCGACGACCGGTTCGAACGCCGCCACCGCCGCCAGCCCCTTCGGCTTCGCGGCCAGCGCCATCATCCCGGTCCATCCCTCATAGGACGTGCCGACCACGCCGACCCGCCCCGTCGACCACGGCCTGCTCGCCGCCCACTCCACCGCCGCCGCCACATCCGACCGCTCCCCCGGGCCGCCGAAATCCGGGCACCCGTTGGACCCACCGAATCCGCGCAGATCGACGATCACATACGTGTACCCGGCCCGCAGCGCCCATTCGACCGGCAAGTTGTCGGTCGAGGGCCCACCACCCGGGCGAGGTTGGGACAGGTATGCCAGGTGCGCCCGATAGGGACTGGCCGTCAGCAGCACCGGAGTCCGCGCGTCGGCGGCCACCCCCGGCGGACGGAGGACATCGGCGTGCAGCCGAGTCCCGTCGGGCGCGGTCAGATACTCCTGCGTCCACGTGAACGCCACATTCACCGGTTCCGCCGTTGCCGGCGCCACCGTTCCGAGCACCAACGCCACACCGGCCACCGCCCGCGCCACCACAACACCCAATTGCACCCCCGGACTATTGCCGGTCCCCGCCCCGCCGTCCAGCCCCGATAATCCGGGGCGTGTCGCCGATCAGTTGTCGGCCCGAGCATCCAACTCGGCGAGCAGATCCAGGCTGTCCCGGTAGAGAGCCTGCTGCACCGGTTCGTCATAGGACGCCAGCGATGACCGGACCGGTGTGCGGCCCACCAGGTACTGACCGGTGATTCCCTCGCGATCCGATGCTGCGACCAGCCACGCGAGGTCCGCGCCGGACCCGCGCGGCGTGCGAACACCGGGGAGCACGACGAGGGCGCGGGCGATCGTCTTCCAGGCCAGTCGCTGGACAGCGCTCGCGTCCCTGGCCAATCCGGTTCCAGGCATCAAGCCCGGGTCGAACGCATTCACAGTGATGTCGCGTGGGGCCAACTCGCGAGCGAGGTGGTAGGCGGTCTGGAGGTTCACCAACTTCGAAGTGGTGTATCGGCGGCGGGCGTCGCGCTGTACCGATTCGGTCGGTGGCGGCGGGTAAGCGAGTTCACGGACGGTGGCGCGCAGTGGGTGCGGCATCCCGGTGAACTGCTCGGGATCATGAGTTCCCGAGGACACCATGATGATTCGCGCGGGTGCGGTGAGGTGGTCGAGAAGATCGATGACGAGGCCGAGATGACCCAGGTGGTTGGTGGCGAAAGTCGCCTCCATGCCGTCGACGGTGAGGGTCCGACGAGTGAACTGCACGCCCGCGTTGCACACCAGGCCGGACAGTGGCGGTAGGTCGGTATCGATCAGCTGGGCCACGAACGCACCGACCGCCGGGCGCGAGGACAGGTCGAGTGCCATGCCGTGCGCGCCGATCGTGGCGGCAAGTTCCCGAGTTCGCACCGCGTCGCGACCGGTGATCACCACCGTGTTGCGCGGGTCGAGCGCGAGGTTCCTGGCGCATTCGTAGCCGAGACCGCTCGTGCCGCCGGTGACGACAAACGTTCTGTCACTTGATGTCATATGGCACAGTCTGCCAGATGATGGCGTCGTGCGACACTGTCTCGATGTCGCTGCGGGAACTCAAACGGGAACGGACCAGGCAGTCCATCGTCGACACCGCGTTCCGCCTGTTCGCCGAACGAGGCTTCGACGGCGTCACCGTCGCCGAGATCGCGGCGGCCGCGGAAGTCGGCACCCGAACCCTGCACCGCTACTTCACCAGCAAAGAAGAGCTGGTCTTCCCCGAAGACGATGACCTGCGTGCCGACCTGGCCCGACTGCTCGCCGAACGCCCAGCGGGCGAACATCCCGAAACCACCCTCGCCGTCGTCATCACCCCACTGATCAGCAGATTCGGCGGCGAACAACTCGCACAGGCACGCACCCGCGACGCCCTGATCACCAGCACGCCGGCGCTACAAGCCCGCGACCTGGCCAAACAGGCCGCCGTGGAAAAGCTCATCGAACACCACCTGGCCCGCCAACTCGGCGTCGCTGTCGACAGCGACGTGCGGCCTGCCCTGTGGGCGAAGATCGGGATGGCGTGCTTCTTCTCCGCGTACCGGGTCTGGCTCCACGAAGGCGGCGACCTCGCCCAACACCTGATCGATGCCCGCACGGCGTTGGCCGAATCCGTTCCCCGACTTACGTGACGCGCCTCGCTGTCGAGTAGCTGAACGAAACGCCCGCGCCATCGACTCGGCGGATCGCTCGCCGCCGGCGAACTGATCAAGGGACCAACTTCCTCGTCAGTTCGGGCATTCATCCGGATCAGGGGATGTAATCTGGCTGCCTTCAGGGGGGATTCGCGGGAGCGGTCCCTCCAGGGAGGGAAGTCCGAATGGTAGACAGTGTCGTATCAGCCTGTGGTGCCTCGTGTTCAGTGGTCAAGCGCGGTCAGCTGCGCTCGGCTCTGATCGCGGTGTCGGCCGTGTTGGGCTTGACCGGTACTCCCATGGCGGTCGGTAGTGCGGATCCGCTGACCACTCCGCAGAACGACCCCTTCTACACCCCGCCGTCGGGCTGGGACTCGCAGGCACCGGGCGCCATCCTGAATTCGCGACCCGTCGAGGTGGCCTCGCTGACGCCACAGGCGCAGCACGCCGACGCCTGGCAGTTGCTGTATCGAACGACAGATACCGACGGCCGACCCATGGCAACCGTGACGACGGTGCTGCGCCCACGAACCGGGCAGGTCAAAGGATTGGTCACCTATCAGGCTGCCACGGACGCCTCGGCCCCACAGTGCGCACCCTCCTACGTGCTCCAGCAAGGAGCGCCGGACAAGTACGACTCCTCACTGGATCTCATTCAGATCGACCAGATGTTGTCGTCGGGTCATGCGATTTCCGTACCCGACTGGGAGGGGCCGAAGGGGACGCTGTTCACCCCGAGGCAGCCGGGTTACGCCGCGCTCGACGGAGTGCGCGCGGCCCAGGAATTCGCCCCGCTCGGCCTGTCCGGCACCGATACTCCGGTTGCCGCGATGGGCTACTCCGGCGGAGCGTACGGCACCAGCTGGGTCGCGCACGTGCAGCCGACCTACGCTCCCGAAATACGACTGGTCGGCGTCGCCATGGGTGGCGGGACAGCGCCCATCGGCAGCTACATGGGGACGCTCGATGCCGGTCCGTTCTCCGGTTTCCTGCCGTCACTCCTGCCGGGCATGATGCGCGCCGATCCACGTCTGGCGGCGGCTTTCGACAAATACCTGAAGCCTGCCGGGCAAGCGCTGATGGCTGCGGGGGACAGCAAATGTGTGACGCCGAACGTGGCTCAGCATGCGTTCCTGCGCATGGACGACTACCTGACGATTCCCTTTGCGCAACTTATCGAGCAGATACAAGAGTCGTTGGCCGAACTGGACTTCGCCCCCGCGTCGCAGACCGCGCCGCTGTTCCACTACAACGCCGTGCACGACGAGATCGTCACCATCGCGGGGCCCGACAAGGCGGTGGCACAGTGGTGCGCATCGGGGGCGCGAATCACGTATACGCGGGACCAATTGAGCGAGCACGTCAGTCTCGCGATCAGCGCGACTCCCGCGGTCCTGCGTTGGATCGATGAGCGTCTGGCAGGGCAGCCCGCGCCGGACGGTTGCTCGACGCGCACGGTGCCGTCCATGTCGCTCGGTGGTTCATAGCGCACTACCTCGACACATCCGGGCATCTATGCCTGGATACAGACGAGTCCACCCGTTCCGTGATCGCATTCTGTGATCACGGAACGGGTGGACTCGAAACTGTTTACTGCGTACCCACTGCGCACCGAACAGACCGATCAGGCCCGTTCCCGCAGGTCAGGATCACACGTCGTAGTAGAGCTCGAATTACGTACTCGGTGTTTGCTGCCGTTGGCCCCGTTGGAGGCAGTGCGCCGACCTGCGGTTCTTCCTTTGTTCCGTTGGTCGTGTGAAGCTCCAATCGGGGCCACTGCGTACCGCCTGCGTACTCGGTTCTTAGCGAGCGACCCCTGACATCGCAACCAGCATCCGCTCCAGTCCCCAGTCTGGGTCGAGGACAGGAACTTTTCGCTCCATCCATTCCGGAGACATACCGGCGATGACGTCCTTCAACGCTGGATGCAAGACTTCCGGCGCGAACACAGCCATGACGTTGTAGGGACTCTGGAAGTGGAAGTCACCCCGGCAACGCCACTCGCGCTCCCAGGCGAAATCCTTGCCTTCACCACTTTGTTCAAAGAACGGCGTGATCTTGAGTATGTCCAGCGTCGCGGGATTCAGACCCGGATCTTCGTCGCATTGCCGTCGCGCTGCCCCAGTCATCCGGTCCACGGCGCCCGTCAGCCAGGTGTATCCAGGCGTCTGATCCATGTACCAAACAGGGTTACATCCCCGACTTCGCGCGTAGCCCTTCGTGAACGCAACCCCATAGGGCCTGAACTGGCAGCCGCGCTGCTCAATCTCGCGAACCATCATCCAGCAGTGTTCGAGCGGTGTGTCTGTAAAACAGACCGTACGTTGCGTAACACTCGGGTCATTCATGGTCCGACCGTCAAGCTTCGACGCCATACCGTACGCATGGCGAGCCTCGATGACGAGCCCTTTGAGTATGCCGAACAGGTTGCTGAACGCCTCGACGTCGGTCCCCCGGGTGAAGTGCACAAGGAACGTACTCAGGTCAGACCGGCGGTAGAGCAGGTCCTGAATCCGGTCGGCCATATTTTGATCTTAGGGTCGACCAGGCCGACATCTGCCCGGCGGTCTGCCTTACTGTCTCCGCGAGTTGATGTCGATGCTTGCGCATCACGCAGCAGACCTCTTCCTTGTGGTCACTTCTTAAGCGGCAACCCCCGCCGCGCTGCACACCGACCGACTCGCAACCCGCGTCCCACACGCAGCCGCCGCGACTCACGCCACCCATCGCCCAAGCTCGTCGATACGCACCCGGCGCACCCCAGCGCGACCGCTCCCCCAACCTGGCCTATCTCTTATGGTCCTCTCTTCTCACTTCTTCTTCTCACTTCTTCACTCACAGTTACTTTCTAACAAACCCAACCACCCACCCACCTTGAACCACCCCCTCCCTGTTCCTGATTCTCTGACAGCGAAGCGTTAGAGAATCAGGAACAGGGAGGGGGTGGTTCCTGCGCCGAAGGCGCAGATCAGCAAGGGTTTTCATCGGGACCGGACCGGGACCAACCTAGTTCGGCCACTGTTCGGCCACTGTTCGGCCATCTTGTATGAATCTGCGCGGTCGGCGTCCAGCCGTTCAGCCCTGGCGCCAACCGAACTGCGGTTCGTCTCGACCCTCCGCACTCGTCGCGCAAACGGCGTGCCGGGCGGACTACGCGTCGGCGGAGTCCAAGCGGATAACCGCAACTGCTTTGTCGTCGTGGCGCTTCGAACGCGGGAGGGTCGTTCCGTTTGGGTCCGCATCCGACTCCCACGCGTGCAGATCAGCAAGCGCATCGGACAACTGCTGCGAGTCGAACTGCGCGAGTTCTTCCCATGACAGGCCGGCTGCTTCCAGGACGTCGGAGACGCCGTCGGACGCGAGGGCTACCCAGCGCACCGAGTCGACCGGAAACGTCGCGGTGACAGCCTCATTGGCGGCATCGGGATCCTCCGAAGCGATCCAGTAGCCACCCGGCGTATTGCGGTGCTGCCGCTCGCTGAGCTGCAAGTCGGACAGTAGGGCCCGATGCTGCTCATCGAATCCGTTGCCCTGCCGCATCCTTCGCCGATACTCGCTTGCTTGTGGTAAATCCAGGTCGGCCAGACGTTCGTCCGTCAGGACTTGCCGCTGCCCGTCCGCCATCCCGATGACTACAACGCTGTCTCCCAACACGAGCACTTCTACCTGGGCGGACGGTCTCGTTGATGGCTCCCTCAGCCTGACGATTGCCACTGTGCTCGAAGGCCGTACGGTGAGCGACCGCAGCGACAAGCGATCGGCCGCTGCGGTGATCGAATTCGCGAGGATGGACGAAAGCGGCTGATCGACGTCAACACGCTCACACAGTGCCTGGCCGAGTGCATTCGCGTACTCGCCGCCAGAAAGACGCTGATCTCCCGTGTGAGAGCTTGCGCCGTCGAGAACGATCGTCGACCAGGGCGTACAGAACACCCGGTCATCGTTGGCGCGCCCTGCTGCCAATCGGGCAACGTGACGCGATTGCGCATTCACCATCGGTGAGGCCCGGCGACCAATTGGGCGCGCTCGATGCCGTGGTCATCGTTGAAGTCGCACGCCACGACACCGCTCACCGAGGTGTTCCCGTTGTCGCGGTGAAGTGCAGCGAGGTTCTCGCGCAGCCACGCGACGACACCGCGGGAGCCGATGCTCGTGATGCCCGCGATGTGTACGACGATCCGACCGTCTTCGACGTGCCTCGCGAAGTAGCCGACGTCCTTGTTCGTTGGGGTCTCCCTGCGATACGGCGAGTCGAACCGTGCTCCGCTAATCCGATCCTCGATCCACCATCGCCCGGACTCCTGGACGAACCCCAACGCGGGATCTCGCTCAAGCAGAGTCCGCGCGATCGGCGCCGACTTCGGCCCGCAGATCAGGACCACATCACCCTCGGGCAGGTCGGAACGATCCGGATCGACGTCAAACCGCGTGCTCGCGAAGACAAGGTGAGTCAGCAAGCTCTCCACGTCGCCGCGGGTAGCTGTGTCGTCAGCATCGAAGTACGACCGTTCGCGACCGTCCTCGATGCCTACACGCCTCGGGATGCCGACAGCGACCGGCCCGACGCCGAAGAACGCGCGCTCTGCGGCCGGCGCGGAACTTCGGATCTGAGTGATCCGCCCAGGACTGATACCGAACTTGCTCGCGATCTCGCCGTAGGTGAGACCGAGTTCGTTCCGTGCCTCCTCGATCGCCACCTTCCGCAGCCGCGCTAGCTCGGCCGACCGCTGCTGATACAGGGTGATGAGTTCCGTAGCGCGCTGACCACGACGTAGCGGGTCGGGGTCGCGGCGTACCGCTTCGAACTCTTCGGCATCAGACACAACATTCATTTTAGGGGTCTATTGACACTCTCGGGGCATCGACCTACTCTATCTTTACCCCCCTAAAGAACGTTGGCCAACGAGTCCAACAAAGCTTTAGGGGGATAAAGAACCCATTGAGGACTCCCCGGCGGCAGCAACCGCCGAGGAGCCACACCAGCCGGAGGCGAGTTCACACCTCGCTCCGGCATCACTTCCCATCCCTCACAAGGAGTCAGAAGCATGTCCAGTGTAAATCCCTCCTCCCAGTCCAGCGGCAACAGCAACGGCCGCACCCGGTCGCGATGGGCCGGCACCGGCCTCGGCGGCGACGTCATCGCCACCGAGCAGGAACGCCGCACGATGACGCACCGGCAGTTGCAGGAGAAGTTCGGCCGCGGTACCCCCGAGTTCGCCCGCCGCCAGGCCGCACGTCGCGACGCCGCCCTCGCTTACGCCGACGCTTCCGCGCCGATCAAGGAGCGCGACCTGTCCAGCCGCGACCGCGCGGTGCCCCAGGTCGAGTACTTCCTCGACAACGGCCGCTACATGGCCACCGACGGCACCGACGTCGAACCGGCTCGCAAGGCCGAACTCGACGACATCGCCAAGCACGGCACCGTGCAGAAGAACGGCCGCGTCCGGTTCGACTACCACGACGGCCTCGACGAGTCCGAGCTGATCCAGCGTCCTCGCCGCGAGGCGGCCAAGCAGGCACCAGAGCAGCCGCGGCGGCGCAGTGTGGAGCGTTCCCGATGAGGATCATCGTCGGCGGCGAGGAACGACCCGCCAAGAAGCCCGTCCAGCGAGATCGCACCGAGCAGCGGCCCCGTGACGACCGCACCCGCGACCGAGCGTTGATGAGCTGGGTGCCGAACACCCCGCCGCGTCGCCGCAGCATCGAACGCAGCCGCTGAGTTGCCGGGAGTTTCGTAACCCTGGTCGCCGTTCTGGTCTCGCGGTTACGAAACTCCCCCTTTCGCCCGGCGCCCGCCGGAGACGTCCTGACACGTCCCGCTATGCGGTGACGAAGTCCGCCGTATTCCAATTTCGTTGGCCGACAACACCTTTCGTTGCCTACTCCAGGGAGGAAACCCATGACCACCACACACCAGCGGGCCACCACCAGCGCCCGCACCGGCACCAGCCGCAACCCTTCCCGTGACCACAAAAGGAAGGTCAAGGCTGCCGCGCGTGACGACCTGATCCGCACCATGCGCGCTGCGGGCGACTCGTACCAGGACATCCGAGACCAACTCGGCGTGACCGCCCGCACGGTCGAAAACGCGCTCGGTGAAGTCGCCGAACTGGCCGCGAGAGGCCGCACCCACGGCGACATCGCCGATTTAGTCGACCTGCCGCGTACGACCGTGCGTCGGCTGCTGTCAGACCGCAAAGAGTCCAGGTCGAACGCCCGTTACGAGCAGACCGCCCACCTGATCGCCGAGATGTACGGCGTGCAGGTCGACGTCCTAGCCGACTTCCTTGGTATCGACATCGGCCACGCCCGCAGCCTGGCGCGTCAGCTGCGCGAAGACGGTCTGATGTTGCCGAAGCTGATCCAGGTTCAGCCGGGCGAGAAGTGGATCGTACCGACTCGCGATGCCGCGTCGAGCTTCCTCGGCTGGGAGGTGCGCTCCACCTGGCGCCCGCCGCTCAAGGATGCCGAGCACTACCGCGCTGTGGCGATGGCTCGCGCGCTGCTCGTCGGCATGGAGCCCGGCGCTTGGATCTCCGAACGCCAGTTACGTCGTGAGGCCGAGTTGTCGGCGCCGCGCACCCGCGGCCGCGCTCGATACATCGGCCACATCCACGATGGTCGGTTCCTCGGCGTCATCGAGGGACATCACGGCTGGTATGCCGTGGAAGTCGAGTTGACTGCGAAGTCCGCCACGAACATGGACAAAGCACTACAGGGCGCGATCAACGCCGCACGCCACGCCGAACCCGATGCACTCGCCGGGGTGCTTTACCTGTGCCGCGGTGACGATGTGGTCCGGGTCGTCGAGGCGGCCAACCGCCGGTTGCCGCAGAACTACGCCGATGCCCTCGTCGTGGTCGGTGACCTCGATGCCGAGTGGCAGGACTTCCGCAAGACTCGGCGTCGGATGCGCGCGGCGACCCGCTCGGCGAACCCGAACCACCGGCGCCGGCGCGGCACCGATCGCCAGGACGACCAGCGATGAACGCCCGCAATGCCCACCTGTCGCCGCGACAGGCGCGCGCCCTGGCCGGGCTCGTACAGCAGCGGGCCATGCCGGTCGACGTGCTCGCCGACTTCCTCGGCTGCGGGTTGAGCCACGCCTACGAGACAGCCGCCGCCCTGCGCGGGCACGGTATGGCTCGGGAGCTGACCGCGCTGGGGTCCGGTCCGAAGTGGGTCATCCCGACCCGCCAGGCGGTGACCCGCTACTTCGGTCGGTCGCTGCCGGAGTGGACACCTTCCCCGTTGTGGTCAGTTCGTGGACGCGCCGCCGCACAGGCGCGCGTGATCCTCGGCGCGACCGGCTTCGACGACTGGACTGGTGAACGGGAGCTCTCGCTGGAGCGCACCGAGCGCGGTACCTACCCGTACGACGGTCTGATGGTGCACACCAGCAACCCGTTCGCACTGCGCACCGCCCGCGGTGTCGCCTCCCCGGTGTGGGCGGTGCGCACTGATGTCGCCCGCACCAGCAACCCGCGACAACTTGTCGCCTCCCTGCGCACCGCTGTCGCCCAGGCCGAAAACGACGGCTGCACTGTCGTCCTCTGGGTCTGCACCGGTGCGCACCGACCCGAAACGGTCTACGCCGCAGCGAAAACCATCCATTCCGACCTCGCGCTCACCGCAGCAACTCCGGACGAAATTGCCGGGCGGTACAAGCGCATCCGTGCAGTTCAGAGCCTTCCAAAGGGGGCGTGACCGATGAGTCAGCATCTCGACAACTCCACTCACCAACAGTTCAAACAGCCTGTCGCCCTGTCGCATTCAGGTGTCGCCCCGGCGACAGAGCGCGACACCGAGGCGACGCAAGGCGACAACCGGACGACACCGAGGCGACAGCAGGCGACACCGACTGTCGCCCCTGCGCACCGCTCCGGCGACACGGTGCACACCGCTATGCACCAGCGCACTGCCCACACGACACCGAACGCACCCATCCGCACCGCAAAGGAGAACGCCATGAACCCCGACCGCTTCCTTCCAGCAAAGGAGTGCGAAGTGCTGACCGGCATTCCCGAGGGGACGTGGCGCTACTGGGCGCACATCGGCCGCGGTCCGGCCAGCTTCAAACTCGGACGTCGGCGCGTATGGCGCGAGTCTGCGGTTCTTGCTTGGATCACAGAGCAGGAAGAGGCCACGTCGACCGGTGGGGCTGCCTGAACATGGCCGCACAACGGAACCGCCGCGCCGGGGTCGAAGACCTCTGGACAAAGGACGAACGCCAGCCAGACGGCACGGTGCGGCGCGTTCCGTCCAAGCTCCACGGCACGGGCAAGCGCTGGCGCGCTCGCTACGTCGATGACGCAGGCAACGAGCACACAATGCGATTCGCCCGCAAGACAGACGCACAGACCTGGCTCAACGCCCAGGTCTCCGCACTCGTCCAAGGGACACACGTCGCTCCGCGCGACATGAAGCGCACGGTGCAGCAATGGACCGAGGATTGGCTCAAGGGCTACGCGAACAACCGAGACGGGACCGTTCGCCAGGCGCGAGTCCACATCGCCCAGATCAATGCGGAGTTCGGCACAGCGCAGCTCTCCGCGATCCGTCCGTCAGCGATCAAGACCTGGACGGCCAAGCTGAAAGCGCGCGGCCACGAAGCGAGCTACATCTACGCCCTGCACAGTCGGCTATCCCAAATCCTCAGTGACGCAGTGCTAGACGGCATGCTCGCCCGCAATCCGTGCTCGAAACGCACCACCCCCCCGATGGGCAAGCAAAAGGTCTATTGCGCGACCACCGAACAGGTCTGGGCGCTGTACGACTTGATGCCTGATCACCTTCGGCCCGCGATCCTGCTCGGGGCCTTTGCAGGTCTCCGCATCTCCGAAGCGTGCGGCCTGCGGGTCTCCGAAGATGTCGACTTCATTCGGGGCATCGTTCACCCGAAACAGCAGTGGCCGGCACGCGAACTCAAGACGCCCGGTTCGGAAGCACCTATCCCGATCCCTCGCGAACTGGCGCTAATGCTGTCGGCAGCTGTCCAGAAACGGCCAGGCGAGCGTGTTCTCACCGACGACTTCGGCAAGTCCGTTCCACCGTGGCACATCGATCGGGCCCTGCGTGATGTACGCGGCGATGTCGTCGGACTGCCCGAGGAGTTCGGGTTCCAGGACTTGCGGCACTACCTCGCGTCGCTCCTGATCGCCCACGGCGCGAACATCAAAGTTGTTCAGGCCCGGATGCGCCACGCGGCGGCGAAGACCACGCTCGACACGTACGGGCACCTTTGGCCGGATACGGACGAGTCCACCCGCCTGGTGATCGCTTCTGTGATCACCGAGCGGATGGACTCGAAACCGTTTACTGCGTACCCACTGCGTACCGAACAGGCAAATTAGGCCTGTTTCCGCAGGTCAGGATCACACGTCGTAGTAGAGCTCGAACTCGTACGGGTGCGGACGCAGGTTGACCGGGGCGATCTCGTTCTCACGCTTGAGGCTGATCCAGGTCTCGATGAGGTCAGGCGTGAAGACGTTGCCCTCGGTGAGGTAGTCGTGGTCCGCCTCGAGGCGGTCGATGACCGTGGCCAGGCTGGTGGGGGCCTGAGGGATGTTCTTGGCCTCCTCCGGCGGGAGCTCGTAGAGGTCCTTGTCGACCGGGGCCATCGGCTCGATCTTGTTCTTGATGCCGTCCAGGCCGGCCATCATCATGGCGGCGAAGGCCAGGTACGGGTTGCCCGAGGAGTCAGGCGCGCGGAACTCGATGCGCTTGGCCTTCGGGTTGTTGCCGGTCACCGGGATACGCACGGCGGCCGAGCGGTTGCGCTGCGAGTACACCAGGTTGATGGGGGCCTCGTAGCCCGGCACCAAACGGTGGTACGAGTTGACGGTCGGGTTGGTGAACGCCAGCAGCGACGGGGCGTGGTGCAGGATGCCGCCGATGTAGTGACGCGCCAGATCCGACAGGCCACCGTAGCCGGCCTCGTCGTGGAACAGCGGCTTGCCGTCCTTCCACAGCGACTGGTGCACGTGCATGCCCGAGCCGTTGTCGCCGAAGAGGGGCTTCGGCATGAAGGTGACCGACTTGCCGGCCTTCCACGCGGTGTTCTTCACGATGTACTTGAACAGCTGCAGGTCGTCCGCCGCCGAGAGCAGCGTGCCGAACTTGTAGTTGATCTCGGCCTGACCGGCGGTGCCGACCTCGTGGTGGCCGCGCTCGAGCTCGAAGCCCGCGTTCTGCAGGTTGGTCGAAATCTCGTCGCGCAGGTCGACGTAGTGGTCGTACGGGGCGACGGGGAAGTAGCCACCCTTGTTGCGGACCTTGTAGCCGAGGTTGCGGCTGCCGTCCGGGTTGAACTCCTTGCCGGTGTTCCACGAACCGGAGACGGACTCGATCTCGTAGAACGAGCCGTTCATGCCGGAGCCGTAACGGATGCCGTCGAAGATGTAGAACTCGGCCTCGGCGCCGAAGAAGGCGGTGTCGGCGATACCGGTCGAACGCAGGTACTCCTCCGCCTTGCGCGCGATGTTGCGCGGGTCGCGGGAGTACGCCTCACGGGTGAACGGGTCGTGCACGAAGAAGTTCAGGTTGAGCGTCTTCGCGGCGCGGAACGGGTCGATCCGGGCGGTGCTGAAGTCGGGGAGCAGGAGCATGTCCGACTCGTCGATCGACTGGAAGCCACGCACCGAGGAGCCGTCGAACGCCAGACCCTCTTCCGCCAGGTCGGCGGTGAACGCCTTGGCCGGGATCGAGAAGTGCTGCTGGACGCCGGGCAGGTCGGAGAAGCGGATATCGACGTATTCGATGTCCTCTTCCTTGATGTACTGGATGACCTCTTCGGCCGTGCTGAACGTCACTTGCTCTCCTTACGAATCGGTTCCCAGCCAGTCGCGATGCTGGCCCTTTCGAACGACCTGCGCGCAGTCGCTACGAAGGGGTTCGTCGCGACCTGACGCTAAGGACGCGGTGTTTCCCAACAGTCAAGGCTATGTTTCGCCAGTGTTACGCGAGCCGGATGCCTGGGTGATGTCAGCCATCCGGGCGCGATCTTCACGCTAATCCTGCCATCCGCGTGATCCCACGCTGACGTGACCTCCATTAATGCGGTCGTGGGCGACCGATCGCGCGCCACTATCCTGGGTCCCATGGCGCGTATTACCGGCACATGGCTATCCGGATCCCCGGGCGAACCCGGCGACTCGGACATCTCCGGCTACCCCGGTGAGCTGTACGGGCTGCCGCGCGAGGGAGCGGGATCGCTCGCCCCGACGTGGCGACGGGTCGTCGCGCTGTTCATCGACTGGTTCATCGCCGTCGGGATCGCCGCGGTGATCACCCGAAGCTTCGTGTCGTCGTCGGTGCCGCTGCTGGTGTGGTTCGTGGTCGGCGTGGCCGCGGTGACGCTGTTCGGGTTCACCCCGGGCCAGTACTTCATGAAGCTGCGGGTGCTGCGCATCGACGCTCCGGTGGCGGTGGGATTCGTGCGCGCGCTGGCCAGGCAGGTACTGCTGGTGTTCGTGGTGCCCGCGCTGTTCACCGATGCCGACGGTCGCGGCATGCACGACCGGGCGACCGGGACGGCGCTGGTCAACGCTCGCTGAGCCGTTGGGCCCGCTCGTAGCCGCGCGCGGCCCTACGATCAGGCCGTGTCACTGAATCCGGCCATGTTGGCCGTACGTTTTCTGCTCGAATTGATCGCCATCGCCTCGTTCGGCGTCTACGGATGGCGCGCCTTCGACTCACCATGGCGGTACCTGCTCGTGGTGGTACTGCCGATCGCGGCCGCGACGCTGTGGGGCGTGTTCACCCTGCCCGACGATCCGGGACGCGGCGGCGGTTCACCGGTGCCCGTCTCCGGCCCGGTCCGGCTGCTCGTCGAGTTCACGGTGCTCTTCGGTGGCGCCGCGGCACTGTGGGCCGCTTCGCTGCCGCGCCTGGCGTTGATCTCGGCGGCTGTTCTCGTCGGTTACCACCTACTGGCATACGACCGGGTTCTGTGGCTGCTGACAGGCCGCTCGCCCAACGCCTGAAACGGCGCGAGCCCGTCACCTGAGAAGGTGACGGGCTCGCGGCGGGAGTGGGTCAGCGGCGACGGATCGCGCGCTGCATGCCCTTCATCTTCGCACCGGGGGGCATCGGGCCCTTCGGCATCGCGGGACCACTGCGCGAACTCAGGGCCGAGAGCCTGCCCTCGATCTGGTCGATCCGCTTGACGTCGATGTTGCGCGGCAGCTTGGTGAGGTATTTCTGCAGCTCCTTGAGGGGAGTCTGACCTTCCTCGTTGCCGACGATCACTTCGTAGATGGGGGTGTCACCGACCAGGCGGGCGGTGCGCTTCTTCTCCTGCTGAATGAGCGATTTGACCCGCTGCGGCGAACCCTCGGCGACGAAGATCACCCCGGGCAGGCCGATGACGCGGTGCACGGCGTCGAGCTGGGTGGTCGCGGCGACGCCGTTGGCGACCCGCCACTTGCCCTGCAGGTTCTCCAGCACCCACGCCGCGGCGCCCGCCTGGCCCTCGGCCTTGCGGTACACGTTCTTCTGCACGCGGCGCCCGAACAGGATGAATGCCAGCAGCACACCCAGCAGCAGACCCAGCGGCAGCAGGAACCACTGCATGTCGAAGATCAGCCCGATGAGGAAGAAGACCACCGTGGTGCCGACCAGTGCGCCGATCATCAGCGGCAGCAGCGCCTTGTCTTCCTTGCGCTGCATGTTGAACGCCTGCCACAACTGCTGACGACGCTCGCGTGATGCCTGCTTACGGGCCGCTTTAGCCGCGGCCCTGGCTTCCTTCGACGGCTTGCCGCCCTTGCCTCCTGCCATGGTGTCAGCTTAGATGGCGCGCCGCCGGGGCGTCTGACCGCATCACACCGCGCGACGATCCCGGCGTTTCGGGCACGTTCGGCGGGCGTGGGCCCTCGCCACGGGCCACAATGGCTGAGATGCGCCCGATCACCGAGAACCCCACCCCGGCCCCCGTCACCGAGGGCGTCGATGACGAGGTCGCCCAGCGGCTGGCTGTCGCGCTGCAGTGCGTGACGGTGTCGACCGAAGATCCCGCGCACACCGCCACCGCGGAGTTCGCGCGCCTGGCCACCCACCTCGAGACATCGTTCCCCCGCGTGCACGCCGAACTGACCTTGACGACCTTCGGTCACAGCAGGCTCTACCGCTGGGAGGGCGCCGAGCCGGGTGCGGTGTCGGCGATCCTGCTCGCCCACCAGGACGTGGTGCCGGTCGACGACGCGCAACGCTGGACCCATCCCCCGTTCGACGGTGTCGTCGACGACGAATTCATCTGGGGCCGCGGCGCGATCGACGACAAGAGCCGCGTGCTCGCCGTCCTGGAAGCGGTCGAGTCGGCGCTGGAAACCGGAATTCGCCCGCGCCACACGATGTTCCTCGCCTTCGGTCACGACGAAGAGGTCTTCGGCGACGGCGGCGCGGTCCGGATGGCCCAGCACCTGCGCGACCAGGACGTGCGCGCGGAGCTGCTGCTCGACGAGGGCGGGGTGATCACCGACGGCGTCGCCGACGGGGTCGACCGGCCGGTGGCCAGCATCATGCTCGGCGAGAAGGGCTATGCGACGGTACGGCTTTCGGTCACCGAGACCGGCGGGCACTCCTCGATGCCCGGCAAGCAGACCGCGGTGGGACGGCTGGCACGCGCGGTCGCGCGCGTGCAGGACCATCCGATGCCACTGCGGCTGACGCCGGTGATCAGCGACATGCTCGCCCGCATGCGTGAGGCGCTGCCCGAACCACGACGCCGGCTGCTCGAGCTCACCGACGCACGTGGGCTGTCCAAACTGGCCGGACCGCTCGTCGCCCGCATCATGGCGACGGGCCCGACCACCGAGGCGCTGGTGCGCACCACCACCGCGCCCACCGTGATCAGCGGCGGGGTGAAGGCCAATGTGCTCCCGCAGAGCGCCGAGGCGCTGGTGAATTTCCGTATCCTGCCCGGTGATTCGGTGGCAGCGGTGCTGGCGCACTGCACCAGGGTGATCCGCGATATCGGCGTGGCGATCGACCTCGTCGGGCCCGCGTCGGAGCCCTCGCGGTTCCACGGGCCGGGTCCGGCGTTCGACATGGTCGCCGAGCTGGCGTCGAGCGTGGTGCCCGGGATCGTGACCACCACCGGGATCGTGCCCGGCGCCACCGATTCACGCCACTACGACGGCCTGGCCGCGACCCGCTGCAATTTCGCGCCGATCGTGTTGACCGCGGCGGATCTGGAACGGATCCACGGAACCGACGAGCGGATCTCGCGACTCAACTACGCTCGGCTGATCGAGTTCAACCGGCGTCTCATCGAGCGGCTCGCCGCGGCGCCCGAAGCAGGAGGAGCGCCCCGATGACGACCGACACCGGCGAGTTCGCGGGCCACGGCGGCAAGATCGCCTGGCGCGCATGGCAACCGGAGTCCGCACCGCGCGCGGTGGTGGTGCTGGTGCACGGCGTCGCCGAACACTCGGGCCGCTACGAACACGTCGGCACCGCCCTGACCGAGGCCGGCTTCGCGGTCTACGCGCTCGACCACATCGGGCACGGCCTGTCCGAGGGCCCGGCGGCCAATATCGGTTCGATGCAGGGCGCCGCCGACAATGTCGCGACCCTGCTCGATCTCGCGGGCGCCGCCCATCCCGGTGTCCCCCGATTCCTGCTCGGGCATTCGATGGGCAGCCTGGTGGTCCTGCACCTGGCGACCCGTGGACCGGTCGACGTCGCGGGCATCGTCGTGTCCGCGCCGCCGCTGGACATCCCGCTCGGCAATCCGCTCCAGCGCCTCGCCGCTCCCCTGCTCACCCGGTTCGCACCGAATCTCGGTGTGCTGACCCTGGATTCGTCCACGATCAGCCGCGATCCCGAGGTGGTGCGCGCCTACGACGACGACCCGCTGGTGTTCCGCGGCAAGCTGCCCGCGCGCACCGCGGTGGAGATCCTGCAGCACACCGCGCTGGTGAAGCAGCGTCTCGGCGCGCTCACCGCGCCGCTGCTGGTAGTACACGGCACCGCCGACGTGATCGCGTCACCGTCGAGCGCCGATCTGCTCGAACGTGACGCGGGCTCGACCGACGTGACAGTGCTGCGCTATCCCGGGCTCTACCACGAGGTGTTCAACGAGCCCGAGCGCGCGAAGGTGCTCGGCGATGTCACCGACTGGCTGTCAACCCATGTTACCGGTCAGTAAGTTTTTGCTCGGGCGACACTAGTAGACTTACCACTCATGACCACGTCTACCGGCGCCGTTGCCTTCATCCGCGCCAGCTGGCACAGCTCCATCGTCAACAAGGCGCACGAGGGCTTCCTCGCCGAATACACCGGCTTCGGCTTCGATCCCGAGGTCGTCGAAGTGTTCGACGTCCCCGGCGCCTTCGAGATCCCGCTGCATGCCCAACGCCTGGCCCGCACCGGCCGCTACGACGCGATCGTCGCCGCTGCCCTGGTCGTCGACGGCGGCATCTACCGCCACGACTTCGTCGCCTCCGCGGTGATCGACGGCCTGATGCGCGTGCAGCTCGACACCGATGTGCCGGTGTTCTCGGTAGTGCTCACCCCGCACCACTTCCACGAGCACAGCGAGCACGTGGACTACTACACCAACCACTTCGTGACCAAGGGAGCCGAGGCTGCCCGCGCGGTGGCGAACACCCTCAGCTCCCTGCGGTCACTGCCTACAGCGCGCTGACTACTTGAACTGGTTCAGGCAGGCCTGCTCGCCGCTGAGGACGCCGGTGCGGAACGCCTCGAGGCGCTGATATCCGCTCGGCACCACCTTGCCGTTGACGTCGGAGGCGGCGAGACCGTCGGCGAGCAGGCCCGAGACCGCCTCGTCGAGGTCACCGGCCGACAGGCGCGGATCGCTGTTCGGCTCACTGAGTTTCGTGGTGAGCACGCCCGTCAGGCACGCCGTGCGCAGGCCCGCCGACTCGGCGCCCGACAGCGACAGCTTGCGATCCTGCTGCACCGCGAGGGCATAGCGGGACACGAAGACCGCGGCCGCGTTGTAGTCGCCGGTGACGACCGCTGACAGCGGCTCCTCCTTGGCACTGGACCCCTCCCCCGCGCGCCTGGCCATGGCGGGGACATCGGTGCCGATGGTGTTCGAGCCCGGGCAGTAGGAGACCGGCTCGGTGGTGGTCGTCGACGCGCAGTTGCGGGTGACGCCGGCGTAGTCGAACTTCGGCGCGGTCTTCACCGGCATCGACTTGCCGAGCTGGGCCGCGAGGGTGGTCAGGGTCTCCTTGTTCACCGGCAGCTGCTCGTCGCGCTCCCCCTCTTCGAAAGTGACGGGCAGACCAGCGCGACGCTTCTCGATCTCGTCCTCGTTGATGTCCTTGCACGACTTGGCGCCCTGGGTGTAACCCATCTGCACCGCCGTCACCCGTTCGAACGCCGAACCGTGCACGGCGTCGGGATCATTGGGGTCGCGGTCGCGCACGGCGACGGTCGCGCCGAGCACACCGTTGAGCCCGTCGGTGGTGTTGAGCGTGAAGTGCTTCGAATTGCCCTCTGCCACATGGCGAAGGAACACACCGGCCAGGCAGTCGGCCTGCTGCTCCTTGACCAGCGCGTCGGTGAGGAACCCGCGCAACAGGTCGGCCTGGGACTGGATGGCGTGCCCGTATTCGTGGGCGAGCACCATCACCACCGACATCTCCTTGTACTTGTCGACCAGCAGCGGCAGCAGGACGGTGCGGTCCCAGCCGATGGTGTGGTCGAGCGGGCAGTACGCGGCGTTCACCAGCTTGTAGGTGCTGCTCTTGCAGAACTGCACCGACTCCGACTCCGGCGCTTTCGCCGACCATGAGATGTACTTCGAGGCGGGCTTGAAATTGCCGCGGAAAGTCTTGGAATACTCTGTCTGCCAGTACTCTTCGATGTCGGCGATGGCGTTGAGAGCGAGCTTGTCGATCTTGCCGTTGTCGCCGTTGTCGGCCTTCTTGTCGGTGTCGGGCACACCGGGACGCGACCCGCTGGGACCGGTGGACGACGCCGCGCCCGCCACCTCCCATGGATTGTCCATGATCGGCTGCGCCTGGTCGCTCGCGACAGTTGTCGCCCCGCAACCGGATACGAGCATGCCGATACTCATCAAAGCTGCCATGGTCGCGCCGAACCGATGTCTTCTCATGCGCTGTCCTCCCCAAAATGACGCGGACGCCTAGCGGTCCGCGATCGAGCGCTCACATGGTAAACGACCGCTGTCACAGGTCCATTCGGATCGTGGCCAGCACCGCGCGATGGTCGGAGCCGGGGATGGTGAGCGTGCGGATCTGTTCGGCCACCCCACCTGCGACGAGGATGTGATCGATCCCGATCACCGGTCCCCACCGGCGATCCGCCGGGTAGGTGAGCAGGACACCGTCGCCGGTCTGGTCCGCGGCCGAGGCGAACGCGCCGTCGAGCAGCGCGCGATACGCCGAATGATCGTGCGTGGCATTGAAATCCGCGCCGACGATCGCCGGCGCGCTGGTCGCCGCGAGGATCTCGTCGACCCGGCGCATCTCGGCCGACCAGGCGCCGAAGTCGAGGTTCGGCGGAATCGGATGGAAGGCGAAGACCGGCATCGGTCCACGCTGTGGATGTTGCATCGTCGCGGAGATGTTGCTCATGATGAAGCCGTCGTATTTCTTGGTGTCGCGCAACGGGTATCGGCTGTAGATGCCGGTGCCGCCACCACCGGACTGCGCCGGTTCCAGGTAGGAGTAGGGCAGTCGTTCTTCGAGTCCGGCCACACGCAGACCCGTGATCGAGTCGATGGTCAACTCCTCGACGGTGAGCACGTCGACGTTGTTCTCCCGCACGGCACCGACCACGGCGACCGGATCGGCCTTGCCGAACAGGATGTTCGACTGCATCACCACCAGTTCCGGCCCATCGGCAGCCCTGGCCTCCGGAATGTAGGACGGCACCACCAACCACGCGACACCGGCCAGCACCACTGCCGCCGCCCCCGAGCTGCGCCAGCCTCGGGCGAGCAGCAACAGCACCAGCCCCACGACCGCACCGAGCATCAACCACATCGCCCCCGACGCCAACAGCACCATCGACTTCTGGCGCCAGTCCACGACATGCAACACGATCCCGGCCACTGCCGCGACCACCGCGCCCCACCCCAGGACGAGCAACGCTCGCTCCACCCATTTACGCATCATGAGGTCACCCTAAGCGGCGCCGCTTTCAGGTCTCTTGCGGCTGTCTTGGGAACTCCGCGAGGACCTACACTGGCCGCCGGAAGGGAGGTGACCGTGTACATCGAAGAATTCTCCGCCGCGGGTCCACTCACCGAGCGGGCCGTAGAGGAGCTGATGACCGTCGCGAACAAGTACACCTCGGCGATCACCCTGACCGTCGGTGAGCGCACCGTGCAGCTCCCGGTTCTCCCGGTCTGCTGGGATGAGCTGCGTGTCGGCGCGGGCACCGCGATCACGGTCGAGGCCGACCGCGGCTACCGACCGGCCGACCTCGAGGACCGCACCGCGCTGACCGACTTCGTCTCGACCTTCCAGCGCGCGACCGGTAGGCCCTAGAGCGGCAGGCCTGCCTCGATCCAGTTGTAGGCCTGGATCTTTCGGGACTCGGGATCGTTGACCACCTGGTTGATGAGGTCGTTGATCTGATCGGTGGACAAGGGGTAGCCGTAGTGTTCGGCCGCGCCCGCCGACGCCCACAGGGAGGCGAACAATCCGGGCCCGCCGAGGAGGTGGGACAGCGCGGTGGCGACCTCGTCGACGGTCTCGATGACGCCGTGAACGAGCGCGATCGCGATGTCTTCGTCGCCGGGCGGCATGCCGGGGGCCAGCGCACCGGATTCGACGGCCCGCTGAGCCAGCCACGCACGCGGGACCAGCGGGCTCGGGCCGATGGCGTCGCCGAGGTAGTAGCGCCATTCGCCGGGGTTGCCTTGGTCGAAGGCGTGGATGTAGAAGGTGCGGGTGAGCGCCCACAGAGCGATGTAGCGCAGGGCGAGCTGTTCGGGACCGAGCAGCGCGTCGGGGCCCTCGGCGCGGTCGCGCTCCAGCAGGTTCCAGGCGAAGCGGAACCAGACCTGTTCGGAATTGCCGACCCAGGTGGCGGGCAGACGGTCGGCCAACGCGGCCAGATCGCCGACCGGGCCGTCGATGCCGCTGTCGCCGGAGGCTTCCACGCGCAGGTTGTCGACATAGCCGCGCAGGGCGTCGACAGAGGTGAACACCGCGTAGCCCAGCTGGGCGAAACGGGTGAGGTCGGCATTGGACGGCTCGAGCACGAGCACCACCGGCATGCCGACGCCCGGCTGCAGGCCCTCGGGCCAAAAGGCTTCGGCGACAGCGAGTTCGCGGCCGGTGACCGGGTCGGAGACCTCACTGTCGAGCAGCGGGAAGCCGAAGCCGTCGGCGACGAGATCGTCGACGAGCGCGTTGACCTGGTCCACCGCGGGATCGCCGATGGTCACCCCGGCCACACCCACCGTCAGCAGGGTCGGGCGGTGCAGTTTGCCGGTGCGCAGCTTTTCGAGGAACGCGTCCGCCGAGGCGGAGAGCATCTTGCGGCGGGCCCGCAGGAACTCACGGTAGTTCTCCACCCGCCACAGCGACGGATCGGTCGGAATCCACTGCGAGGCGAGCACACCCGGGTTGCGCCGTTCCACCTCGGCGAAGTAGTCGGCGGGCTCACGCTCGCCGAGCTCGGCCTCGGAGCCGGGGCCGAGGAAGCAGAAGTTGGCGATCGCGTTGATCTCGTTGCGTTCGTAACCGGCATCGCGCAGCAGGGTTTTCGGGAACAGGTAGTGCACCTGCACCGGGGTGCGCTCGCCGAACTGCTCGATGCCGAGTTCGGTCCCGGTGCCGAGATCGCGGGAACCGTCGACGCGGGTCAGCATGTACAGCAGTGGATAGAACCGGGAACCGCGAGTGGCACCGGCGAAATCGTCGGCGCACAGGTCGAGCGAGCCACCGCGCAGCCGTTCCAGCGAGCCGATCAGCGCGTTGATACCGCCGCGTTCGAGCGTGTCGTAGTCCTGTTGCAGGAACGTCTCGGTGGAGCCGCTGAACCGGCCCCAGAGCGCGGAATGCACGTACCAGTACAGCACCCGGTCGCGGTGCAGGTCGTCGTCGAAGCGGCCGCCGTTGAGAAACAGCAGGCGGGTGATCACGGGAATCGCATAGCGCCCCATCAGGACTCGGTCGTGGTCGAGGCCGAGCCGGCCCGCCACCGTGTCGAGGAAGGTGTCGACCTGTTTCGTGGTGGCCACCAGGGCCTGCTCGAATTCCGCGGGCGCCAGATCGCCGAGGGCGTCGAAGTGCGCGCGGCCGTTGCCGACGGCGATCACGTTGCGCAGCAACCAGTCCAGGGTGAACGTGTAGCCGTCTTTGTCCCAGCGGATCAGGTGGTCGCGCAGGTTGCCGCGGGCCTGCGGCCACTGCGCGCACAGGGTGGCCAGCGCGAGGTCGCCCTTGGACAGTTTGGTGCCGCCGGAGTTGACCCGGTTGAAGATGTCGACCACCTCGTCGACCGTGCGATCCGATCCGGTGATGGTCTCGACGTTGAACTCGCGGTTGGCCACCTCGCGAACCTTGTTCAGCCGATCGAGATAGAGGGCAAGGGTTTCCGGTGACTCGTCCGGGAACCTGGCCAGGTAGTGCATCGGCCCCTGGGCGAACAGTTCGGTGATGTCGATCCAGGCCGGCGCGGTGTCGCGGCCGGGCACCTGGAATTCGAAGAGCTCACGCTCGACATCGAAATGCAGACCGGTGAAGGCGATCTCGTCGCCTTCGAAGAACGACGGCGCTGTCCCGCGCATGATCCCGTACAGGGTGGTGATGCGTTGCTGACCGTCGAGCAGCAACTGGCGCAGCCCCGAGCCGGTCGTCGACCCGCGTACCGCGATCTCCTCGGACCCGGTCTCCCACACCAGCAACCCACCGACCGGATACCCGAGGTACAGCGACCGCATGAGTCCACGCACCTGGTCGCGGTTCCACACGTAGCCACGCTGGAATTCGGGCAGCAGCACAGCACCGGAGTCGATCTGGTCGAGCAGGGTGGACAGACGTGTCACGGCAGCCTTTCGATCGAGATCCGGTGGCAGACAAGCGCCCCATCGTTGCACGAATCGTACCGACACATCCCGACATGCCAGCGGCCGAACGGAACTGGCGCGATTACTCCATCCCGGACACCGCGGCCCGGAAGGCGTCCGAAGCGTAGAACGGCGCCAGCCTGCGACGCAGCACGGTGTCGAGATAACCGCGCTCGTCGAGTGTTTCGAGGACCGGCGGGCCGAAACGCAGCGCCTCCTCGAGCATCTCCGCGCGCCCTACGCCCAGCTCAGCCAGTAATTCGGCAAGGGGGGTGTCGCCGTATTTGTCGAAGACGTGGTCCACGCCCTCGTCGAGCAGGGCACGGAAGTAGTCGGTATCGCGGAAGGTGCGCCAGAATTCGAAGACGAGCACGACGATGTCTTCGACATCGGTGGCCGAGACCAGATCACGGAACGAGCCGACCGCGTCGCCGGTGTGTTTGCGCCAGGTCTCGCGCGCGCTGTCGAGCAACACCTCGTCGGCGTCACCGCTGTTGCCGCGCAACACGAATCGCGCACCGGTGCGGGTGAGCCTGCCGACGCCGTGCTCGATCGCGGGCATCGCCGGTTCGGCCAGGCGCGACAGCGCACCGCGCAGCGTCCGGGCCAGGCCGCCGCCTTCGGGGTGCAAACCGTCGTCGACCGCGGTGACCACCGCGCGCTGGACCGCCTCGACGCACGCGTCGACGGTCACCGGGCTGTTGAGCACCAGCCGCACCAGCCGGTGGGTGAGATCCAGATCGGCGACGCCGTCGACCAGCTCGTCGAAGCGGCGGGTGTCGACGAGCTCACCCACCTCGATCTCGTCGTTGGCGCGATGGTTGTACAGGCGGGTGGCGATCTCACCGACGAGTTCGGGAATCGCGCCCTCGACGGGAACCTGGACGGCGAATTTGTGCGCGACCGCTTTGATCTGCTCACGGGTCACCGCCTGCGCGAGGGTCAGCTCCGCGGCCTCCTCGAGCGCGCCGTCGATCTCCTCGGTGACGAACTCGAGGAACCCGGCGGGTTCACGCAACTGCTGCTTGGTGAACGCCACGTGCGCGTCGAGCACCCGCATGGCCAGGTCGACGTGCCCGCCACGCCCCGCGTTCATCTCACCCATACCGCCCAGATTGGCACAGTCCGCGACGCGATGTGAAAGGGGCGCAGGCATTGGTTGCCAACGGACGCAACACGCCGGTTTTCCACGGCATACGCCGCCCACATCGCGGTGTGACAGATCGCAAGGCGCGGTTTGCTGGCGAGTATGGCATACTGGGTTGCTGAGACTGGGCTGATCGCAAGTGATCGCCATGGCTCACCTACGGAAAAGACTTTTAAAACATGACTCAAGGCACCGTCAAGTGGTTCAACGGCGAAAAGGGCTTCGGCTTCATCGCCCAAGACGGAGGCGGCCCCGACGTCTTCGTTCACTACTCGGCTATCGGCGGCTCGGGCTTCAAGTCCCTCGAAGAGGGACAGCGGGTGGAGTTCGAGGTCGGCCAGGGCCAGAAGGGCCCCCAGGCCCAGGACGTCCGCGCCATCTGATTTCGGCGTGAACTGAAAAAGCCCCGCACCAGTGGTGCGGGGCTTTTTCATGTCCGGACTATCCCCCGAACACGCGCTCGACGACGGCCTTCGCGCGCCGGGTGATGCGCATGTAGGTGTCGAGGAACTCGCTACCGTCGTCGTTGGGCCAGCCGGCTACTCGGGCCACCGCCGAGAGCAGCTGGCCCGGGCCGGGGAGCTGGTCGGTCGGCTTGCCCTTGACCAGGACGAGGGCGTTGCGGGCGGCGGTGGCGGTGATCCACGATTCACGCAGGAGCGCGACGTCCTCGGGCTCGAGGATGCCCTCGGCTTCGATCACGTCGAGCGACTGCAGGGTCGAGGTGTTGTGCAGCGCGGGTATCTCGTGCGCGTGGCGCAGTTGCAGGAGCTGGACGGTCCATTCGATATCGGCCAGGCCGCCGCGGCCCAGCTTGGTGTGGGTCGACGGGTTGGCACCGCGCGGAAGCCGCTCGGAGTCGACGCGCGCCTTGATGCGGCGGATCTCGCGGACCGATTCCTCCGACACCCCGCCGGTCGGATAGCGGATCGGGTCGATGACGTGCAGGAAGCGCACGCCCAGATCCTGATCGCCCGCCACCTGGTGCGCGCGCAGCAGCGCCTGCACCTCCCACGGCTGGGCCCATTGCGCGTAATAGGCCTGATAGGCGGTCAGCGTTCGCACCAGGGGCCCGTTGCGGCCCTCCGGGCGCAGGCCCGCGTCGACCTGCAGCGGCGGGTCGACGCTCGGTGCGCCGAGCAGCCGTTGCACCTTCTCGGCGATCCCGTTGGCCCATTTCACGGCCGTGGCCTCGTCTTCACCGGGGCGCGGATCGCAGACGAACAGCACGTCGGCGTCGGAGCCGTAGCCCAGTTCCATCCCGCCGAGCCTGCCCATGCCGATCACCGCGAAGTCGGCGGGCGCGGGCGCTGCGCGTTCGGCCTCCGAGGCGCGGATGACCGCGCTCAGCGCTGCCTCGAGCACCGCGACCCACACCGACGACAGCGCCTCGCACACCTGCGCGACGTCCAGCATGCCGAGCACATCGGCCGAGGCGACCCTGGCCAGTTCGTGGCGGCGCAGTGAACGTGCCGCCGCGACAGCACGTTTCGGGTCGTCGTAGCGGGCGGCCGCGGTCTGCATGCCGCGGGCGACGTCTTCGGGTTTCGTGCTGAGCAGCTGCGGACCGCCGGGCCCGTCGGCGTACATCCGGATGGTGTCGGGCGCGTTGATCAGCAGATCGGGCAGGTACTCCGAGGAACCGAGCACGATCATCAGACGCTGGGCCACCGCGCCCTCGTCACGCAGCACGCGCAGGAACCAGATCTGGTCGTCGAGCCCCTCCGACACCCGGCGGTACGCGAGCAGCCCGGCGTCGGGATTCGGTGTGTCACCGAGCCATTCGAGCAGAGTGGGCAGCAGCAGTGCCTGGATGCGGCCCTTGCGCGAGACGCCGCCGGTGAGCGCTTTGAGATGGCCGAGCGCGTTCGCCGGTGCGCCATAGCCGAGGGCGGCGAGCTGGCGGACGGCGGCGTCGGGGCTCAGGCGCAGCGCGTCGGAATCCATCCGGGCAACCGCGTCCAGCAGCGGGCGATAGAACAGTTTCGCGTGCAACCGCCGGACTCGCACGGCGTTGCGGCGGATGTCGGTATCGAGCACGCCGACCGCGTCCTGGCGGCCGTCGGGCCGGATGTGGGCGGCGCGGGCCAGCCAGCGCATGCCCTCCTCGTCATCGGCCGCGGGCAGGGTGTGGGTGCGCTTGAGCCGCTGCAATTGCAGGCGGTGTTCGAGCAGACGCAGGAATTCGTAGGAGGCGGTGAGGTTGGCGGCGTCCTCACGGCCGACGTAGCCGCCCGCGGCGAGGGCCGTGAGCGCTTCGACGGTATTGGTCACGTGCAGTGCCTCGTCGACCCGGCCGTGCACCAATTGCAGGAGCTGCACGGCGAATTCGACATCGCGCAGGCTGCCCGCGCCGAGCTTGAGCTCGCGCTCACGCATGTCGGCGGGGACCAGGTCCTCGACCCGGCGGCGCATGGCCTGGACGTCGGCGACGAAGTCGGGGCGTTCCGACGCGGTCCAGACCATCGGCATCAGCGCGTCGCGGTACTGCTTGCCGAGTTCCATATCGCCGGTCATCGGCCGGTTCTTCAACAGCGCCTGGAACTCCCAGGTGCGCGCCCACCGCTTGTAGTAGGCGAGGTGGGAGTCGAGGGTGCGCACCAGTGCTCCCGCCTTGCCCTCGGGGCGCAGTGCGGCGTCGACCTCGAAGAAGGCCGAACTCGCGACGCTCATCATCTCCGCGGCGAGCCGGGTCGCGGTCGCGTCGGCCGGTTCGGCGACGAACACCACGTCGACGTCGCTGACGTAATTCAGTTCTCGCGCACCACATTTGCCCATCGCGATCACCGCGAGGCGCACCGGCACCGGGCCGTTCTTACACACCCTGGCCACCGCGACCGACAGGGCGGCGGTGAGCGCGGCATCGGCCAGATCCGACAGGTGCTTGCCGACCACCAGGTACGGCGGCACCGGTTCGTTCTCGACGGTGGAGGCGAGGTCGACCGCGGCCAGCAACATCAGCTGATCGCGGTACCTGCCGCGCAGCAAGGCGACCGCCTCCGGACCGGCGATCCCGGCACGGAACAGCATCGGCCCCGCGTTGGGTCCGGTCTCCGGCGCCGCGTCGACGGCGTCGAGCAAATCGGCGATCAGTTCGTCACGGCTGGGAAGTTCGTTCTCGCGCAGTACTTTCCACGCAGCCGGGGCAGCGACCAGATGGTCGCCGAACGCCGTCGACGAGCCGAGCAAGCCGAACAGCCTGCCGCGCAACGTGGTGTCGGAACGGATCGCCGAATCCAGTTCGGGCCATTCGTCTTCGAGCGATTCGCGCAGCCGCACCAGCGTGGACAGGGCGAGGTCGGCATCGGGCGAACGCGAGAGTGCCCAGAGCACCGGCACCCCGTCGACGTTGTCCCAGCCGAGTTGATGCAGGGAAGCCGCCGCTGTCGGTTCGAGTAAACCGAGCCGGCCGACGCCGGGTACAGCGGAGCGGGCAGTCGGTGGCCGGACCATAGCTGTGATCCTAGCGGCTGACTCCGCGGGCTTTCGGCCTGGAAGCCTTGATCCGGTCAGCCCGGATCAAGGCGGCCCGGGATCACTCAGAGACTCAGGTATTCCTTCAGCTCCCAGGGAGTGACCTGTGAGCGGTAGTCGGCCCACTCACGGCGCTTGTTGCGCAGGAAGAAGTCGAAGACGTGTTCGCCGAGGGTTTCGGCGACCAGTTCGGAGCGCTCCATCGCCTGCAGTGCCTCGTCGAGGGTGCCGGGCAGGGTGCGGAAGCCCATGGCGCGACGCTCGGCGTCGGTCAGCGACCACACGTCGTCCTCGGCCTCGGGGGGCAGCGTGTAGCCCTTTTCGATACCGCGCAGACCCGCGGCCAGCAGCACCGCGAAGGTCAGGTACGGATTGCAGGCGGAATCAGGGCTGCGGATCTCGACGCGCCGCGACGACGACTTGTTCGGGGTGTACATCGGCACCCGCACCAGCGCCGACCGGTTGGACCGGCCCCATGAGGCCGCGGTCGGGGCTTCGCCACCGTGGATCAGCCGCTTGTAGGAGTTGACCCACTGGTTGGTGATCGCGCTGATCTCTGGGGCGTGCTCGAGGATGCCTGCGATGAACGAGCGCGCGGTGCCCGAGAGGTTGTTCGGGTCGTCGGGATCGGCGAAGGCGTTGTTCTCGCCCTCGAACAGGCTCATGTGGGTGTGCATGGCCGAGCCGGGGTACTGGGAGAACGGCTTGGGCATGAACGTCGCGCGCACGCCCTCGTCGATCGCCACCTCTTTGATCAGGTAGCGGAACGTCATCACGTTGTCGGCCATCGAGAGCGCGTCGGCGTAGCGCAGGTCGATCTCCTGCTGGCCGGGAGCGCCCTCGTGGTGGCTGAACTCCACCGAGATACCCATCGATTCGAGCGAGTCGATGGCATGGCGGCGGAAGTTCGGCGCCGCGTCGTGCACGGCCTGGTCGAAGAAGCCGCCGTTGTCGGCCGGGGTCGGCTCGTAGCCGTCCTTGAGCTTGTTCTCCAGCAGGAAGAACTCGATCTCGGGGTGCACGTAGCAGCTGAAGCCCGCGTCGGCGGCCTTGTTCAGCTGACGGCGCAGCACGTGGCGCGGGTCGGCCCAGGACGGCGAACCGTCGGGCATGGTGATGTCGCAGAACATCCGCGCCGAGTGCTGGTGACCCTTGGAGCTGGCCCACGGCAGCACCTGGAAGGTCGACGGATCGGGCCGCGCGACCATGTCCGCCTCGGACACGCGCGCGAAGCCTTCGATGGCCGAGCCGTCGAAGCCGATGCCCTCCTCGAAGGCGCCTTCGAGCTCGGCGGGGGCGATGGCGACGGACTTGAGGTAGCCCAGCACATCGGTGAACCAGAGACGGACGAAGCGGATATCCCGCTCTTCGAGCGTCCGCAGCACGAATTCCTTCTGGCGATCCATACCGGCGAGCGTAAGCACCCGGCGTTAAATCCGTGTTACATACGGAGACGGGTTTGCGATCTCGTCACATCGTTCGCACATCTCACCGGCCACGACGGGGCGCGGTGAGTAAATGTGGCTCTCAGCATGTGAGACCGGGCGCGGGCGTGGCGAGATCGACCAGATAGTCGATCACCGCGGTGTCGAGACACTGATCGCCCGCCACCAGAGCGGCGGTGTGCCGATTGCCGCGGAAGGTGATCAGGTCGGCGCCCAGCTGTGCGGCCAGGTCGACACCGGCCTGATACGGCGTGGCCGGGTCGTCGGTGGTGGAGACCACGACGGTGGGCGGCAGCCCGGGGGCCGAGACGCGATGCGGGGTGCTGGTGTTGGGCACCGGCCAGGCAGCGCACAGCTCCAGCGGGGCGGCGCCGGTGCCCTTGCCGTCGTCGAGGAACGGGGCGGCCTTGCGGTACTCGGTGTCCTGACGGCCGGTCACCGCGGGATCGGTGACGCGCGGATCGTCGACGCAGCGGATCGCGTTGAAGGCGTCCTGGGTGTTGGCGTAGGTGCCGTCCTGGCGGCGGCCGTCGTACATATCGGCCAGCTGCAGCAGGGTGTCGCCGCTGCCCGCGCGCAGTTCGGTGAGGCCCTGGGTGAGGATCTGCCACAGGTCGTCGCTGTACAGAGCCTGCTGGACGCCGGTGATCGCGTCGTTGTAGCTGAGGCCGCGCGGGTCGGTGGTCGGCGCCGGAGTCTTCTCCAGCGGTCCGACCAGCTCACGGAAACGGGTGACGGCCTGGGCGGGGTCGGTGCCGAGCGGGCAGTCGGCGTTCTTCGCGCAGTCGGTGGCGTAGGCGGTGAACACGCCCTGGAAGCCCGCCGCCTGACGCAGTGACTCCTGGACCGGGTCCTGCGAGGAGTCGACGGCGCCGTCGAGAACGAGCGCGCGCACGTTCTGCGGGTATTTCTCGGCGTAGGCCGAACCGAGGCGGGTGCCGTAGGAGTAGCCGAGGTAGCTCAGTTTCGCGTCGCCGAGCACGGCCCGCATGACATCCATGTCCTGGATCACCTCGCGGGTACCGACGTGACCGAGCAGGTCGACGCCGGAACGCTGGGCGCAGCGGTCGGCGTACTCACGGTTGTCGGCCTCGGCCTCGGCGATGCCCGCCGGCGTGTTGTCGGTGGGCGGCTCGGCACGTTCGGCGTCGGCCTGCTGCGGAGTGAGGCAGACGATCGAGGGCAGCGACGAGCCGACACCGCGCGGATCGAACCCGACCCGATCGAACTTCTCCGCCAGTTCGGTGCGGTTGCCGACACCGACCATCGACAGGCCGGAGACGCCGGGCCCGCCCGGGTTCATCAGCAGCGAGCCGACCTTCTCGCCGGTGGCCGGGATCCGGGAGAGCGCGATCTGGGCGGTCGGGCCGTCCGGGCGCGCGTAGTCGATCGGCACGGTGATCCGCGCGCACTCGGTTTTGGGTGGCAGCCGGTCCTCCGGGCTGCCGTAGCCCTCGCAGGAGCCCCAATCGATCTGCTGGTCGTAGAAGCTGTTCAGGCCCGGTGGGGGCGGGGGCAGTTCAGCACGCGGTGCGCTGTCCCCGCCGGTGCCGCATCCGGTGACGATCAACGCAGAGACAGCGCCGAGGAGCACGACGAGCCGGCCTCGCTGCACAGTGGGCCCACCTTTCCGCGCCCTGCGGCGCACACAATGCGCCCGAATGGGCTCGCATCACGGTAACCGAATCGCTGGTGTGACCGATCACACCGGCGCCGGGCCTTAAACCCGTGCGGGCGCAGGTGGCACACTGAGATGGTCAGAAAAGCCCGGGGACCCGGTATGGGCCTCGAGGAACCAGACGAAAGGGACGATGATGTCCGTATCCGATGAGCAGACTCCTGCCTACGGTGCCACTCCCGCCGACAACAAGCCACGCCGCAAGACCCGCGTCCAGCATCTCCAGCAGATGAAGGCCGACGGTGAGCGCTGGTCGATGCTGACGGCCTACGACTACTCGTCCGCGCGGCTGTTCGAGGAAGCCGGTATCCCCGTGCTCCTGGTCGGCGATTCGGCCGCCAATGTCGTCTACGGCTACGACACCACCGTGCCGATCACCGTCGACGAGCTCATCCCGCTCGTGCGCGGTGTCGTGCGCGGCGCCCCGCACGCGCTGGTCGTCGCCGATCTGCCGTTCGGGACCTACGAGTCCTCGCCGCAGCAGGCTCTGGCGACCGCCATCCGCTTCATGAAGGAGGGCGGCGCGCACGCGGTGAAGCTCGAAGGCGGCGAACGGGTCGCCGAGCAGATCGCGCTGATCACCTCCGCGGGCATCCCCGTGATGGCCCACATCGGGTTCACCCCGCAGAGCGTGAACACCCTGGGCGGTTTCCGTGTCCAGGGCCGAGGCGACGGCGCCGAGCAGCTGGTCGCCGACGCGATCGCCGTGCAGGAGGCCGGTGCGTTCTCGGTGGTCATGGAAATGGTCCCCGCCGAGATCGCGGGCCAGGTCACCCGCAAGCTGACCATCCCGACCGTCGGCATCGGCGCGGGCGCCGACTGCGACGCCCAGGTGCTGGTCTGGCAGGACATGGCCGGCTACACCAGCGGCAAGACCGCCAAGTTCGTCAAGCGCTTCGGCAACGTGGGCGACGAACTCCGCACCGCCGCAGCCACTTACGCCGCCGAAGTCCGCCAAGGCACCTTCCCCGGCCCAGAACACAGCTTCTGACCGGACCCACAACAACCTGTCCCCGTCCCTGTCCCTGTCCCCGTCTTCAACAACCCACCCAACCCACCCACCGCACTCCCGACCCCTAGGGAGGGACGGCCACGAAG
>NZ_JBHUYK010000042.1:0-46924 GCF_042668615.1 Nocardia sp. NPDC057272
GGTCCTGCACACCGCGGTGTGCAGGACCCGAACTCGATGTGGCAGTGAGTAATCAGTAGGCGTTGTCGCCGTCGGTGTGCTGCGCCGGCTCGGCCCGGAGGCCGTGTTTACCGTTCGAGCGACCGCGCTGCTCGGCCAGCAGATCCCTGATCTGGATGAGCAGCTCGTTCTCGGTGAGCTCCTCGTCGGCCTGGGAGAACCGCTTCTTCATCCTGGTCGCGGGCACCACCAGGATGAAGTACAGGATCGCTGCGACCAGCAGGAAGTTGATCGCCGCGGTGATGATCGGCCCGACCTCGATGAAGGTGGCCGGTTTATCCGCGACGAGCTGGAAGCCCAGCCCCATCTCGTTCGATCCGCCGAACAGCGCGAGCAAAGGATTGATGATTCCCTCGCTGAACGCGGTGACGATCGCGACGAACGCGGTGCCGATGACGACGGCGACCGCCAGGTCGACCACGTTGCCGCGGAGTAGGAAGTCTCTGAAACCTTTGAGCATTGCCGATGTCTCCTTCGTACAGGAGCCGGCCCGGGGCGCTGCGCTCCATATCGAATGCTGCGAAACGGTGTGCTTGGTTCCTGTGTGATGCTAACGAGAGTTCGGGCAAATTTCTCGCGAACTACACCGTGGGCGACCGGCAAGGCGTCAGTGGAAGACGACAGTCAGTGCCGTCCGCAGCGACGCACCGGCCACGGCGGCGGCGTATGCGGTATCCAGCGCGAGCAGGACCACCCGTTCCGCGCCACGCCGATCACCCGTCGCGGTGACGAGTACCACCGCGGCGTCGGTGGCCAGCGTCCGCGCGGGCTTGGTGGCACCTGGCGCGCCGGCATCCTCCACGCCGACGACATCGACCCGGTCGCCCGCCCGCAACACATCAGCCACCGCGGCATCGGCCAGCCGGATCGGCACGATCCGCGCATCGGTGCTGCCCGCGGCCGCGGCGGCCAAACGGGGGCCGACGACGCGCAGATCGGTGAAGGTCTCCCCGGCGTACATGGCGCCGGTCAGCGTCGCGCCGAGCAGGGGAGCGGTCTCGCTGACGGAACCTATTGGGAGCGAACGTGATTCGTGGTGGTCCACGCGCAGATCGTCGGCGGTGAGTAACCGGCCGGGCGCGAGATCGCGGGCAGCGACCACCACCGCGACCCTGGCTCCACCGGGGTCGCCACGCACGAACAGGACGACGGCGGCTACGGCAAGAACGGCGGCGGCGATACGGCGGACGAGCAACGTGTCGGCCCAGGCCGGACGATTACCAAGGGCGAAACGCCAGGAGCTGCCACGTCCCAGATCGGCGAGACTGCGAGTCATGGGCGAAAGCGTAGAGCCGCGGCCCTGCGGAAAGTCGCTGAAAGCCCCGCCTGTGGATAACCGCGGGGCTGTGGACAACTACCGAAAAGTCAGCTGGCGGCGGCCGGAGTGGAGCTGGTCGACGCGCTCGACGACGAATCGCCGTTGCCGCCGGATCCGTTGCCGCTCGACCCGTTGCCGCTGGTGCTCTCGGACGAGGTCTTCGCCGGTTCGCTCGCGGTGGACGCGCCGCCACGGCTGTCGGTGCGGTAGAAACCGCTGCCCTTGAACACGATGCCGACCGAGTTGAACAGCTTGCGCAGCTTCCCGGAGCACTGCGGGCATACCGTCAGTGTGTCGTCGGAGAAGGACTGAACGATGTCGAAGCGGTTGTCACACTCGGTGCACGCGTACGAATAAGTTGGCACAGGATCCTCCGCAAGTCTCTCGTCGATCTAGCACTCTACCGCCGACACTGCCAACGTCGCGAATCGCGGTTTCATTCCGGCGAAACGGCGAGGTCGCGGCCCAGCTGTTCCAGTCCGCCACCCGGGGTGAGCGCCCAACCCATTCGCCGATCGTGCGGTTCCTCGGGAAGCCGGTCGACCAGTTCATTATCCCGGACAACAGCGATGAGGCGCACGTCCGCCCGCGCGGCGCCCAGCGTGCGGTCGTAATACCCGGCGCCGCGCCCGAGCCGTACCCCGCGCCGATCGACGGCGAGGGCCGGAACCAGGATCGTCGCGGCGTCGGCCACCGCCGCGGGCGGCAAGGTCTCGGTGGCCGGCTCGAGCAGGCCGTAGCGGGCTTTGCGCAGCGAATCGGCGCCCTCGTAGCGCGCCCAGCTCAGCGGACCCGGCTCGCCGGTTACCGGCAGCAACACAGTGGCGCCGCGTGCACGCAGCGCGTCGAGCATGCGCAGATCGCCGGGTTCGCCGCGGACCGGAACGTAGGCGCACACGATGTCATCGCCGGTGGCCAGCCCGGCCGCCGAGGCTGCGAGCGAGGCCGCGTCGACGGCGTGTTCGGCGGAGCCCACCTGTGCGCGAGTGGCCAGGATCTCGCCGCGCCACGCATATTTGGTGCGCTCACCGGGCATATCCACAGCGACCACCATAGTCTGCACAGGCGCGCGTCGATCCGATGTCTTGCGCGCACGGCCGAGCCGACGGCGGACGCCTAAGCTCTTGCCGACGCCGGATCGTCGCGGAGAGGCGATCGGACGGCACTGAATGGATAGGGTATGCGCATGACAGACAAGACTTCCGGTTTCCGCACTGCGGTGGTACCCGCGGCCGGACTCGGGACGCGGTTTCTGCCTGCCACCAAGACGGTGCCCAAGGAATTGCTGCCGGTTGTCGACACCCCCGGCATCGAGCTGGTCGCCGCGGAAGCCGCCGATTCCGGCGCCGACCGCCTGGTGATCGTGACCTCGCCGGGCAAGGACGGCGTGGTCGCCCACTTCGTCGAGGACCTGGTGCTGGAGAGCACCCTGGCCGAGCGCGGGAAGTTCGCGCTGCTCGAGAAGGTGCGCAAGGCGCCGGGCCTGCTCGATGTGACCTCGGTCGTCCAGGAGGAACCGCTCGGCCTCGGCCACGCGGTCGCCCAGGCCGAAGCCGTGCTCGACGACGACGAACTGGCCATCGCCGTCCTGCTGCCCGACGATCTGGTGCTGCCGTGTGGCGTGCTCGAGACGATGAGCCGCGTGCGCCGCGAACGCGGCGGTTCGGTGCTGTGCGCCATCGATGTGCCGAAGTCCCAGGTGAGCGCCTATGGCGTCTTCGATGTCGAGGAATGCGCCGACAACGCCGAGACCGACGTGCTGCGCGTGAAGGGCATGGTCGAGAAGCCCGACCTCGCCGACGCGCCGTCGACCCTGGCCGCCGCCGGTCGCTATCTGCTCGACCGGGTGATCTTCGACGCACTGCGCCGGATCGCGCCGGGCGCGGGCGGGGAACTGCAGCTCACCGATGCCATCGCGCTGTTGATCGCCGAGGGTCATCCGGTGCACGTGGTGGTCCACCGTGGGTCGCGCCACGACTTGGGCAACCCGGGCGGTTATCTTCGAGCTGCTGTGGATTTCGCCCTCGAGCGGGACGAATACGGCCCGCAGTTGCGCGAGTGGCTGAAGTTCCGGCTCAGCCCGGAGTGGGATCCACAGTCGCCCGTCGCCTAAACGCGGTAGATACGCCGCCGCCATAGATTCAGGAGCTCGATGCGCTCGGTTGAGGATCAGCTGATCAAGGTCACCGCGGCTGCGGTCGCACCCCGGCCGGTCCGGGTGGCGATATCCGAAGCCCAGGGTTTGCTGTGCGCGGAGGACGTCGTCACCGAACGGCCGCTGCCCGGCTTCGATCAGGCCGCCATCGACGGATACGCGGTGCGCAGCGTCGATGTCACCGCCGCGGGCGTCGATGTGCGCGACGAGGAGGGCGAGCTGATCGACCTCACCCTGCCGGTGGTCGGCGAAGTGGTGGCCGGTTCGCGCCAGCCCATCCGGTTGCAGCCGCGCCAGACCGTGCGGGTCGATACCGGCGCACCGATGCCGACCCTGGCCGACGCGGTGCTGCCGGTCGACTTCACCGATGGTGGGCGGGCCAGGATCAAGGTCTTCGAGCCGGTTCGCTCGGGCGACTACGTGCGCCGCGTCGGCGACGACGTGCAGCCCGGTGACGTGGCTGTGCGCGCGGGCACGATCATCGGCGCGGCCCAGGTGGGACTGCTCGCCGCGGTCGGCCAGGACAAGGTGCTCGTGCACCCGCGCCCGCGGCTGTCGGTGATCTCGATCGGCGGCGAGCTGATCGACATCGACCGCACCCCGGGCCCCGGCCAGGTCTACGACGTGAACTCCTACGCGCTGGCAGCGGCCGCGCGCGACGCGGGCGCCGATGTGAACCGGGTCGGCATCGTGAGCGCCGATCCGCGCCGGCTCCGCGATGTGGTCGAAGGCCAGCTGGTGCGCTCGGAGGTTGTGGTGATCGCGGGTGCGGTCGGCGGCTGGGCCTCGGATCAGGTACGCGAGGCCCTCGACGGGCTCGGCGAGCTGGAGGTCGAGCGGGTGGCGATGCACCCGGGCTCGGTGCAGGGTTTCGGACGGCTCGGGCGCGACGAGGTGCCCACCTTCCTGCTGCCCGCGAATCCGGTGAGCGCGCTGGTGGTGTTCGAGGTGATGGTCCGTCCGCTGATCAGGATCGCGCTCGGCCGTCGTCAGCCGATGCGGCGGATCGTGAGCGCGCGCACCATCACTCCCATCACCTCGATGCCGGGCCGCAAAGGGTATCTGCGCGCGCAACTGCTGCGCGACGAGGCGACCGGCGACTATCTGGTGCAGCCGCTCGGCAACGGCAACGCGGGCTCTTCGCATCTGCTGGCGACCCTCGCCGAGGCCAACAGCCTGATCGTGGTGGAACCCGACGACACCGATTTCCGTACCGGTGACGAAGTGCAGGTCGCGTTCTTGGCGCAGCGCGGCTGACCAGTGGACTCCATGAACGTATTCCGGGCCGGACAGCATCCCGGCTGGCCCGCCCGGCTCGGTCCGGTGATGGTGGCAGGCGGCAGGGTGACGCTGCGGCCGGTGCGCTTTCGCGATGCCGCCGCGTGGAGCCGGATCCGGCTGCGCGACCGTGACCACCTGGAGCGCTGGGAGCCGACCGGGCGCGGCAGCTGGGAGGCGCGCAATCACGCGTCGAACTGGCCGTCGCTGTGGACGAGCTTGAAGGCCGAGGCCCGGCGCGGGGCGATGATCCCGCTGGTCATCGAGGTCGACGGGCAGTTCAGCGGTCAGCTGACCATCGGCAATATCGTGCGCGGGGCGCTGCGGTCGGGCTGGATCGGGTACTGGGTGGCCAAGGATCTCGGCGGCCAGGGTGTGGCGACGGCCGCGCTCGCGCTGGGGCTCGACCACTGCTTCGGGCCGGTCGGTCTGCATCGCGTCGAGGCGACAGTGCGGCCGGAAAACCATGCCAGCCAGGCGGTTCTGCGCAATGTCGGCTTCCGGGAAGAGGGCCTGCTGCGCCGCTACCTCGATGTCGACGGTGCGTGGCGCGATCATCTTCTGGTCGGGCTGACCGTCGAAGAGGTTATGGGCACTGTGGTGGATCGCCTGGTCAGGGAGGGTCGGGCGGCGCTGCCGTGAAATTTCTGTTACTCATGTGGCAGGTGTGCACGGCGCGCCTGCCACACGGGCGCGTCTGCCCGAATTAACCTACGGACGTCAGTGGTGCGTCCACAGAGGGACAACACGTAGGTGGGGACGGGAGGTGATGACCGCGATGCCGAATTCGATCCTGTGGATCGGACTGGTTGTGCTGTGGGTCTTCGTCCTGTTCCCGATCCTGGCGGACCGGCATCCCCGGATCCGCCGTACCACCGATGCCGCGCTCGCCACACGCGTGCTGCACCGTGGCGGGGCCGAACGACGGATCCGCATCGGCGCGGCAGGCGGTCACGAGAGTGACCCCGATTACCGACCCCGTGTGCTGCGTAAGCGCTCCCACCGAACTGATTCGGAGGATCGGATGACGACCGAAGAGCCCGTCACCGAAGACGACGACGAAAAACTGACCCCCGCAGCCGAACTCGAGGCGGCGGTTGCCGAAGTGGACACCGACGACATCGGCGAGGCCACCGCGACAGCCGATCTCGACGACAACGAGACGGCAGACGTTGCGGCGGAACCACTCTCGGCGGAAGCCGCCGAGGAACCACCCGTCGCCGCGCGCATCCCACCCGCGCCGCCGGCCCGGCTGGACGACCTCGTGGCCGAGGATGACGCCGAATTCGACGATGACGACGACTTCACCCCGTCGCGCCGTGGTCGCGGTGGCTACGACCCCGAGGCCGATGCCATCGCCCGCGCCGCCCGCTACAGCTTCCGTCAGCGCGCGGTCATGGGTCTGGTCATCGGCCTGATCCTGTTCGCCGCGTTCGGGCTGCTGCTCAACTCGATGTTCTGGTGGGCGTTCGGGCTGTCGGCCGCCGTCCTCACGGGCTACCTCGCGTATCTGCGCAAGCAGGTCCACGTGGAGGAGGAGATCCGCCGCAGGCGCGCTGCCCGCCTCACCCGTGGCAAGCGCCACGAGGCCGCTGAAGTCACCCCGGAGGCGGCCACCACCCGTCGCACGATGGATCGTGACACCGCACGCGCCCTGCGCCGCCGCTCCACCCTGCTCGACACCGACGACGAGGATCCGAGGTTCGAGTTCCTCGAGATCTTCGATCCGGCCACGTCTCGCGCGCTCCGCAACCGGGTCGAAGACCTCGGTCAAGCCGTCGGCGAGTAGCTGGTAGTAACCACGCAAAACAGCAGGTCAGAGTACCGATTCGGTATCGGGGCGCAACCCCTGATACAGTGTCACAGCGCGGTTCACCAGAGCCGCACGGGGCTATAGCGCAGTTGGTAGCGCGTCTCGTTCGCATCGAGAAGGTCAGGGGTTCGATTCCCCTTAGCTCCACCCCCAGAAGGGCCCGGTCACCGACCGGGCCCTTTTTCTGTGTCGGCCCGGCGTCGGCGGTCGCGCGCTGGCCGCACGCACCTTAGACTCGGCAACGATCGAATGCATGCCCCCAATTGTTTTGGCATGATCCGTCGATCGATTTAATACTGGTGGGTAATAGTCTTTTCAATTTCCTTCATTATGAAAGCTTCACTTTGCTGTGCAGCAGAATTAACTTATTCGCAAACTACTTAAACCGTTAGCTCGGTCACATCGGTAACGCTGCCCAAGTGGTAGCCGATACACCGAAAATGGCTATTACTGTGGAGGTCAATGCATTTGCGGACCCTGCCGAATAGCAGTAACGTTTCGGTAAAGCACATGATCCGCGCAGGACCGCGAGCGCCCGCGCTCACCAAGTTCGCTGCCGGGGAGGAATCGTTTCACCAGCGAACAGATGTGACGCCACCACGGGAGGGGGCGTCGAATGCGTCTGTTGGAAAGCATCAGAGGCAGTTCATGACAGCGGTCATCGAGGCTCGGACCGAGCCCGAAGATATTCCGAATACCCATCCGTCGTTCGCTTTTCGCGGCGTCGCGCTGATCGCTTCGATCGCCGCGATCGCGCTGACGGTGACGGCGGGTCGCTACGATTTCTTCGGCGACGAACTTTATTTCCTTTCCGCCGGACGGCGACTCGACTACACCTACGCCGATCAGGGCGTGGTGGTGCCGCTGTTCACCTGGATCTCTGATCAGCTCGCACCGGGATCGGTGACGGCGCTGCGGTTCCCGGCGGTCGTGATGGGCGTGGGCGCGGTCGTGGTGTCGGCGCTGATCGCGTACGAACTGCGGGGCAGCCACCGCGTCCAGTTGCTCGCCGCGGCCACTTACGCGACCTCGTACCTGCTGGCCACCCAGGTCGTGCTGAGCACCTTCTCCTTCGATGCCACCCTCACGGCCGTGATCACCTGGCTGTTCATCCGCTGGGTGCGTACCCGTCAGGACTGGCTGCTCATCGTGGCGGGACTTGTTGCCGCCGTTGACATGCAGGTGAAGTGGATGATCCCGATCGTCTGGGCGTGTCTTGGCCTCGGCGTCATCCTGTGCGGTCCGCGCGACATTCTGCGCCGTCCGGCGCTGTGGGGGGCGACCGGCATCCTCGCGTTGTCGCTGATCCCTATTCTCTATTGGCAGTCGCAGAACAACTGGCCGCAGCTGGCGATGGGTCCGATCATCGGCGCGGAGCAGGATGCCACCGGTTACGGTCCGCCGGGATTCCTGCCGCAATGGATCGGCTTGGCCGGCTTCCTCGGCGGATTACTGATCGCGATCGGATTCTGGGCTGTTTTCAAGCAGGAATCGCTGCGTCCGTATCGTTTCATCGCGGTCGCCTTGGTGATCATGACCACATTCGTCATCATTACGCATGGCCGGCCTTACTACCCGACCGGTTTCTTTCCCGCCATGTTCGCCCTCGGCGCTGTCGGCCTGTGGCAGTACGACCGTAAACGGTGGATGAATCTGGCGATGATCCCGATCGCCGCGCTTTCGGTGCTGTCGTTCATCGCGATGCTCACGGTGACGCCGCTGCCGCCGAGCTGGCGCAGCGAGGCCGAGGACGCCATCGACCTCGGAATCCGGTCGGCATTCTGGGGAACCACCAACTGGTCGTCCATGGTGTCCGCCGTCGACACCGGGTACGACACGTTGACGCTCGCGGAACAGTCCAACGCGGTCGTGATCGCCCAGGGCTATTGGCAGGCGGGCGCCGTCGAGCAATTCGGCGGGGAATACAACCTGCCCGCCACTTACAGCCCGAGCCGGGGCTTCGGCTTCTTCGGCCCGCCGCCGGACTCGGCGACCTCGGTGATATACCTCGGACTCGACACCGCCGAGCCCGAACTGCGCGCCCGCTTCACCGACGTAGAGCGAGTAGTGCACCTCGACGACCCCATGGGCATCCCCGGTATCGACCGCATGACGGCCGTCTGGGTATGCAAGGGCCCGAAGCAGCAGTGGTCGACCCTGTGGGACTCGATGACCACGCTGTACTTCGACCTCGGCCTCTGGCGAGACCACCGGGCAACCACCCGGCCCACTCGCTGACAGGCGAACGACGAACCCCCCGGCCGCGAGCGCGACCGGGGGGTTCGTCGTCGGAGTCAGTTCTTGACCAGCTCCGGCGCATCCACGTCGTCCTGCACGGGCGCGGCGTGCGGGTCGGTTGCCGCCCGGTTCGGCAGCAGGACCGCCATCGCGATCACGACCAGGGCCAGGATGGCCGAGATCAGGAAGGCCAGGCGCATGCCGTCGAGGGTGGCGACGGCAGCCGGGGTGCCCTCCTCGATGAGCGAGGTGCTGCGGGCCGACATGACCGTGACCACCAGCGCGGTGCCGAAGGCCGCCGCCACCTGCTGGATGGTGCCCAGCATCGAGCTGCCGTGCGAGTACAGGTGCATCGGCAGTGCGCCGAGGCCGAGGGTGAACACCGGAGTGAACGCCGCGGCCAGCGACACCATCAGCAGGATGTGCAGGCCCAGCAGCTGCCAGTACGGCATGTCCATCGAGATCTGGGTGAAACCGGCCAGCGAGGCGGCGATACCGATCGAGCCGGGGATCACCAGGGCGCGCCCACCGAACTTGTCGAACAGCTTGCCCACGGTCGGACCGAGCAGACCCATCGCCAGACCACCCGGCATCACCAGCAGGCCGGTCTCCAGCGGGCTCAGACCGCGCAGGTTCTGCAGGTACAGCGGCAGCAGGATCATCGAGCCCATCATCGCCAGGAACGCGACCGACATCAGGACCAGCGCCTTGGTGTAGGTGCCCTGCAGCAGGACCCGCAGATCCAGCAGCGGGGTTCCGTTGCGCTGCAAGCTGATCTGGCGCAGCGCGAACGCCGCGATCAGCGCGACGCCGCCGGCGGTGATCAGTGCCGCGGTGGAGTAGCTGTCACCGTGGAACTTGCTCAGCCCGAACACCAGCCCACCGAAGCCGAGGGCCGCCAGTGCCACGCTGGGGAGATCGAGCGTGCCCGGCTGCGGCTCGCCGACGTTCTCCAGCTGGCGCAGACCCAGCCAGGTGACCAGACCGGCGATCGGCAGCATCACCACGAACAGCAGTCGCCAGGAGTCGATTCCCGGGATGGCGATCTGCAGGATCAGGCCCGAGATCACCGGCCCCATGGCAGGCGCGACCGAGATGGCCAGGGTGACGTTGCCCATCACGCGGCCACGGTCCTGCTCCGCCACGACGGTCATCAGGGTGGTCATCAGCAGCGGCATCATCACCGCGGTGCCACCGGCCTGGATGACGCGGCCGATCAGCAGCACCGCGAACGTCGGTGCGAGCGCCGAGATCACCGTGCCCGCGATGAACACGCCCATCGCGGCCGCATAGGCCTGACGGGTGGTGACCCGCTGCAGGAACCAGCCCGTGGTGGGGATGATGGCGGCCATCGTGAGCATGAACGCGGTGGAGACCCACTGCGCGGCGACCTCGGTGACATGCAGATCGCTCATCAACCGCGGGATCGCGTTGATCATGATGGTTTCGTTGAGGATGACGACGAAGGTCGCGAGCACCAGCACGCGGATGACGGTCGGTGTCTTGCCCTTCGTCGTCGGCGTGGATAGATCGGCTGGCATCGGGGTAACCTCCGGAAAACATGGGAAACGGCGGGGCGTGAGCTGTGGCCCGATGCCGAGTCGACGACGTCCCGGCACCACAAGAGAAGAGACGGATTCCGTCGGTCCAACTCATCGGGCGCCGGTCAGTATTCCGGGCGGGTACGACACAAATCACCTGGTTTTTCGGATTCGCGCCGACAGGGACGTATCGAAAGGCGCAGGTCCCGGGGATATCGAAGCCGGTCTCACGCTGGATCGTGAGCCTGGTCACTGCCTGATCTCGGCCGACGGCGCGCCGGTGTGTTTCCCGGAGTGGACCCCGAGCTGCGGGGTATACCGGTTAGGTGACTGCATCGAGAACCTGGCTTGCTGTGGTGTGTGCGATTGTCGCCGCTCTCGGGGGTGCGAAGGCATCGGCCGATCCGGGGGCGTATGTGGCGGGGGAGGCGCCGCTGGGTGGCAGGTCCGCTCAGATCGATGTGTACTCGCCCGCGATGGGGCGGGTGATCCAGAACAAGGTGATCAAGGCGGCGGGGGCCGGGGCTCCCACGTTGTATCTGCTCACCGGGGCCGGTGGTGGGGCGGACGGCATCTCGTGGTGGGACAACACCGACGTGCGCAGCTTCTTCGCCGACAAGTTCGTGAACGTGGTGATGCCGGTCGGTGGGGCGTTCACGTTGTATACCGACTGGATTTCCGATGATCCGGGGGTCGGTCGGGTGCGGTGGGAGACGTATCTGACGCAGGAGCTGCCCGAAGTTATCGATGGTGCGCTGGATACGAGTGGGCGCAATGCCATCGCCGGGGTGTCGATGAGTGCGTCGTCGGCGCTGGATCTGGCGATCCAGAGTGGATCACGGTTTTCCGCGGTGGCGGCGCTGAGTGGTTGCCCGTGGGCTTCGGATCCGATGGGGATCGCGATGGCCAGTGCGCAGGCGGTGCGTGGTGGGGGGAATCCGGGAAATATGTGGGGGATTCCTGGTGGGCCGGGGTGGCGGGAGCACGACGTCTTCGCCAACGCCGGGCGGCTCGCGGGGAAGACTGTTTTCCTGTCTGCGGCTACGGGGTCTCCCGGTGCGCAGGACCGGGGGTTGCCTATGCCGCCGATCGAAGCTCTCGCGGGGGCGTGTACGGCCGCGTTCGCTGGGCGGTTGGGGCAGTTGGGGATACCTGCTGTGCATGTGCACCGGCCGACCGGGTCTCATACGTGGGGGCAGTTTCAGGCTGACTTGCACGAGGCTTGGCCGCACTTGGCCGGGGCTATCGGGTGAGTGGTCCCAGCACGTGAGACCGGCCATTTTGTGGCCGTCCCTCCCCAGGGGCCGGGAGGTTGGTCGAGGGTTCGGGTTCGAGGGTCTCGGACGGGGTGTTCTGGCGGGTTCTGCGGAACCACCACTGCAGCAACGTGATGCCGATCAGGGCCAGTAGGGCTGTGGTGAGGCTGATGGGGAGACCGGGTGGACGCCAGGTGACGGTGAGGGTCGCGTTGTGGGTGCCGGGTGGGATGTCCACCGCTACGAAGGTGCCTGCTACTGCTCGGATGGGGATTTCGCTGTTGCCGAGGGTGGCTGTGTAGCCGGGCCAGGCCAGGCGGGACAGCACGATTCGGCCGCCGGTGCCGGAGGAGACGGTGGCGCGGTTGGTGAGGCCCGCTTCGGGCATGACGGTGGCGTGGACGCCGGATTCGTGGGCGATCAGGTCGCCGGGGGAGGGTAGGGGGTTGACTCGTTCGAGGACCCAGATCTGGTGTTCGTGGCCGGGGTAGTGGACGAACTTCCAGCCTGCGGGGGCGGGGTCGTTTCCCGCGTGGGGATACTGACTGCGTTGCAGGACAATGCGATCCAGCCGCATCAGATCGACGATCGGTGTGTCGGTCGACGGCTCGACAGCGAAGACCCTCCTGTACGCGTCAGGGCAGGTGCCGCCGTCCCATGCCATGCACAGCAAGCCCGCGAAGGCGGCGTGCCCGACGGGTGTGTACCCGTTCACGTATTGCAGACCGAGGTTCTTGGCATAGCTGCCCAGGGCGATGGAGCCGTAAGTGCCTGCGAGCGTGCGTTCTTCGTCGCGCACCATGATCCGGTCCGCCAATTGCAGTGTGCGACCGCCGAAATCGGGGAACGCGGCGGTCATGTCGGAGCGCTGTTCGGCGAATCCGTACGACATCGGGGTCCGGGGCGCCGACGCCACTTGGACGAACGCGATCGGGAAGGTCGTGGCGATGGTCAGCGCGGCCGCGGCGGCGATCCCGCGCGTGCGCGCCAGCCACACCACCCCGGCCCCGAGCCCGACCACCACGAACACGGCGAGGGCGTGGCGTTCGACGAGTTTCGGTGCGGCGGAGAACGATCGGATGAACAGCAACGCGATCAGCGCACCCGCCGCCGCGTACCGTCGCCGCGACGCGGTGAAATCGCCGTAGCGACTGATCAGCACGCACACCAGCACCAGCAGAGCGATCGCGAGCATCGGCAACACGCGCGCCGGCCACCGTAGCGGACCGATCGCTCCCGGTCCCGCTGTCCACATCAGGGTCGCCACCGCGAACAGGGCGATGCCACTCCACGAGGCGGCATGGCGTGCCGCGGCCTTCCAATCGATGAAGGCGAGCGCGGGAATCACGAACCACGCGATGTAGACCATCGGTAGCGGTTGCACATGCCCCCACCACGCGGTGAACGCGGGCACGGTGCTCGGCAGGCTCGCGTTGAGCGATTCCGACCACGGGACGGTCAGGAACGGGTCGTTGTGGATGGTGGAGACGTCACCGCGCCAGGTGGCCTGCGAGGACAGCAGGATCGGCAGGTTGGCGATCATGGACGCGAGCACCGCGAGCCCGGACGCGGTGAGCAGCCGCGCGACCGGCGCCCACCTGCGCTGGTACAGGTATTCGCCCGCGGCGACGGTGGCGATCATCAAGCCGGATTCGACTGCGGGAAACGCGTATTGGATGGTCAGCGCCAGGTACAGGAACACGAACAGCGGGATCGGCCCGGTGCGGCCTCGCGCGTAGAGGACAGCGGAGGCCCAGGCGTGCACCAGCCAGGCGGTGCCGGTCTGCGAGGTGAACCAGCTGGCCTCGTCGAAGAACAGGAACCATCCGCTGAACGGAAACGCCACGCCCGCGACCGCGGCCCATGGCGCGCGGGCGCCGTAGGCCAGGCAGATGCGGAAGACGCCGAGTGCGGCGATCGCGGAGAACACGAACTTCACGGCGGTCGCGTACAGCGCGAGATTGTCGAACGACGGCGCCAGCAGGTACACCAGCAACTGCGCGGGGTTGTAGAGCCCGGCTTCCTCGAGGCTGTAGTTGCCCGCCATCCATTCCCACGGCACCATCGCCGGGAACCGCCCCGCCCGCAATTCGGTCCCGAGCAACTGCCACATCGGCACGTATTGCGCCTCGGTGTCGTCGGTATAGAAGTGTCGCGAATCCCCCAGCAGCACAGCGAGATACCCGATGAGGACCGCGGCGATGACGACCCCGGCCCACCGCACGACTTGTTTTCGCGGTTCGAGCTCCGCGCGTACCCACACGAGCGCGGGAGCTTAGAGCATGGAGATGAATCGAACAACAGCGCCGGGTGTCCGTCCGGGAGTGGTGGACGTTTGTCCAGCTCAGATATGGTTAGGGTGGGGTTTGATAGCATGGCGCAACCCGAGCAGGACCCTTCGAGAGAGTCGTCAATTGCAGTTCGAAATCGTCGAGCGGGACGAGACCTGGGTGGCCGGTCTTCCGGTTCGCAGTCCCAAACGCGCACTCGGTGAGCTCCGCGACCGTGACCTCGAAGCGGCATGGTCGGCGGTTCTGCATCAGGATCTCGGCGGGCCACTGGCCAGCGCCTATACCGACTACACCGGTGAGCTGAGCACGTACAACACCCAGATCGTGGGCTATCAGTGCGAGTCGCTCGATCAGGTCACTCGCGGACATCTGGCGGCCCGGTTGCCGCGCGGCACCTACGCTCGTTTCTCCTCGGTCGGTAATTTCCCGCAGGTGATGACGGATCTGTGGACCCAGATCGCCTACGCCGAGGAGCACAACCAGATCAAGCGCACCTTCACCGGCGATTTCGAGTGCTACCCGCACGCGTACAAGATCGACCTGTACCTGGCGGTCGACCCGCGATGACCTATTCGATCGTGGTCCGTGGCGCGGCGCTGTACGGCGGCCTGGCGGTGCCGAAGGTGCACCCGAGTTTCAAGGTGAGCAACAGCGACCTGATCGAGTTCCTCAAGGACCGGCTGCGCGACCGCCCCGGCGGCGGCGAACCGCTGCACACGGTCTACGTGCCCGACCCGGCGGGCAACTGGAACGCGCTGGTGGCACGCGAATACGCGACTCCGGACGACGTGCCGGTCGGCGATCTCATGCTGCGCGTCCCCAAGGGCATCTACGCCCGTTTCGCGCCGAACGGCGACTATCACGACCCGGTGGAAGACGTCTGGGCCCAGGTCGACGACGCGACGGCGTCGGCCGAGATCTCCCGCGCCTACCGCGAGGAGATCGAAGTCTGGCACGGTCCCGACACGGTGGAACTGTTCGTGTCGATCACAGTTGATAGCTGAAAGTTAGCCGAATTCGAACCGATCGGTCTGGACTCGACCGCCTTCCGTGTATTCACCCGTTCTGACCTGGGGTTATTTCAACTGGCTCAGAAGGTTACCGGAAAATTAGCCACTCGTATGGTGCATTCCTGCGGAATGACGGATACTGCGTAGGAAATCTTTGGCTGGTCGGACAAAGCCGACGTGGGTGTAGGTACGGAGTTGTATGAGGGTGTCGGCTCACACCGGCTCGGATCACCGGGTGGTCGGTGCGAATGCGGGCGGGTTGCGGTACCTCGACAGCAGCTCCGGATGCCATGTCCGCATCTGTTCACCAGAGGAAGATCCGGCTCTGTGGGATCGGTATCTCGAGGGTGCGCTGAATGGTTACCGGCACTACGGAGTTCAGGACGCGCTCGATGTCGAGACCCTCGCCGACGGCCGTTCGACGTCGCTGTTCCTCGTCGCGATCGATCCCGACGGGTCGGTGGTGGCCGGACTGCGCGCGCACGGGCCGCACGCGACCGCCGACGATATCCCCGGATTCCACCCATGGCTCGGCACTCCAGGCGAGGCCGCCCTGCGTGCCTCCGTCGACGCCAAGGTGCCGCACGGAGTCGCCGAATCCAAGGGCGGGTGGTCGATACGGTCGGTCCCGCGCAGGCCGGAACTCGGTGCGCTGGTGGCCCGCGGCGTCGTCCATGTCACCTGGTTGCTCGACGTGCGGTACGGGTTCGGCGTCAGCCCCCTGCATCAGCTCGAGTCCTACCGATCGAGTGGGGCGCGCCAGGATCCCGGCATTCCCGCCGTGTCCTACCCGGACGAGCGGTACACCACCGTGCCGGTGTGGTGGGACCTGACCGATCTGTCGGCGGCGACACCGGCCCAGCGCGATCTGATCGACGTCGAGCGCGCGCAACTGCTCGAAACGCGACGCCCATGATCCGAGACCTCGCACCCACCGACGTCTTCCGGGCGTCGGTGCTCGATGACGCGGTCCCCGCCGACGCGGCCGAGCTGGCACGCCTGCGGCAGCTCCCCGGTATCTCGGTGAGCGATCTGCGTCCCGCGATGCGATCGGAACTGGCCCGGCTCAAAGCCGCGCCCGACGCGGACCCGGCCGATGATCGCTGGGTGTACTACCCGTGGCGCTGCGCGCTGGTCGCCATCGTCGGCGCCACCGCGTTTCGCGCTGTTCGGCAGGACCGCAACCGGAACAAGCTGACCATCGCCGAGCAACGGCAGCTGCGCGGACAGTCGGTCGGCGTCATCGGGCAGAGCGCGGGGCACGAGATCGCCTACGTCGCCGCGCTGGAAGGCGCCTGCGGGCTGCTGCGGATCGCCGACTTCGACACCGTCGAGCTGTCGAATCTGAATCGGATTCCCGGTGGGCTGTTCGACATCGGGCTCAACAAGTGTGTCGTCACCGCCCGGCGGATCGCCGAACTCGATCCGTACCTGCCTGTCGAGATCTTCCCGGCGGGCGTCGACGAGTCCTCGATGGACGAATTCCTGACCGGGCTGTCGGTGGTGGTCGAGGTCTGCGATTCCCTCGACGTGAAACTCGCCGCCCGCGAGGCGGCCAGGCGGCACCGCGTCCCGGTGCTGATGGAGACCAATGATCGAGGTCTGTTCGATGTCGAGCGATTCGATCTCGAACCCGATCGGCCGCCGTTCCACGGCCTGCTCGGCGAGACGACGAGAGCTGATCTGCGCGGATTGTCGAACCGTGACAAGGCCCCGCACGTGATGCGGATCCTCGACCCGGACCAGCTCTCGGCCCGGCTCGCCGCCAGCCTCACCGAAATCGACGAGACGGTCACCACGTGGCCCCAGCTCGGCAGCGATGTGGGGCTCGGCGCGGCCATCATCGCCACGGCGGTGCGCCGGATCGGCCTCGATCAGGCGCTGCCGTCCGGGCGAATTCGCGTCGACCTCGAGCGCGAGCTCGACAGCCTCGGCGAGCCCGATCGAGGTGACCGCAGATTCACGGCCGATGCCGTGCCGCTCGATGAGCTCGACGAGCCGCACACATCGATCGCCCGCATCCTGCACGGCATCGAACGCGCGCCGTCGGGCGGCAACGCGCAGCCGTGGGTGGTGCGCGTCGACGGTTCCGCCGTGCATCTCGCGGTCGACCCGGCGCGTACCTCCGGGATGGATATCGGATTCCGTGGCAGCGCGGTGGCTCTCGGCGCAGCCCTCTACAACGCCCGCGTCGCCGCCGCCGCTCAGGGTTTGCTGGGGACCCACGAGATCGTGCTCGGCGGTACGGCTCCCGTGTCGGCTGTGCTGCACCTCGGTGCGCGCGCCGACCCCGAACTGGCCGCCGATTACCCTGGAATGCTCACCCGTGCCACCAACCGGCACCTCGGCGACGGGCGCACCTTGGCGCCGGAAGTGCTTGACGCACTGGCTGTTTCGGCGGCGGCGGAGGGCGCTTTCGTGCGCGGGGTCACCGATCGCGCCGGGCTCGGCGAGGTCGCGGAACTCCTCGCCGAGTCCGACCGCATCCGCTACCTGACGCCCCGGCTGCACGCGGAGATGTTCGGTGAATTGCGCTGGCCCGCTGACGATTTACGAACCGGACTCGACCTGCGAACCATGGAGCTGGCCTCCGACGAGTACGCCAAACTGGCCATCGGCGGGCGTGCCGATGTGATGGCCTACCTGCGGGACTGGTCCGGCGGCGCGGCGCTGGGCGACTACGCGCACCAGCGGATTTCGTCCGGCTCGGCGCTGATCGCGGTCACCTGTCCAGCCGGCGCCGACGCCGATCTGACCGATTATGTGCGTGGCGGTTCCGCCGTCGAGCGCGTGTGGATTGCCGCGCAGAAGCTGGGCCTCGCGGTGCAGCCGATGTCCCCGGTTTTCCTCTACGTCCGTGACGCCAACGATTTGCGCAACGTATCCGCAGGATTCACAGATACACTGGCCTCGATCCACAAACGGTTCTCCGCACTGATGGGAATTCCCGGGCACGAGACGGTCACGGCAGTATTACGACTGAGCTATGCGCCCGCGCCGACAGTACGGAGCGCCAGGCTCCCGGTACTCGGTTCAGGGAACTGACAGATAGCACGATCGGAGAAACGGTGCCTCGGCGAAACCTCGACTCGTTGGTGACGCAGGTCGCCTCGGAGTTGATGGGCGTCGACGCCACGACCATGGTCGTGGCCAGCGAGCGCGTGCTCGCGAGCCTGGTGGACTACTTCGACGTGGAGTTCGCCTATCTGCGCCACACCGTGCGTGAGCAGCGCCAAACCGTGCTGATCGCCGAGTGGCCGCGTCGGCCCTACGTGCCCGACCCCGACCCCCTACGCGTCATCGACTTCGCCGAGGCCGACTCGCTCTTCCTGGCCAGCGAGAACGCCGTCGAGCCGATCATCGTCAGCCGGGGCGACGAATACCCCGACTACCAGGAGATGATCAGGCAGACCACCGGCATGCCCTCGATGGTGACCGCCTGTGTACCCCTGGTCTCGCGCGGGGTGTCCACCGGCGCGCTCGGCTTCGTCCGGCGCGGTGACCGGGCCTGGACCATCCGCGAGGTCAATGTGCTCAAGGCGATCGCGGCCTTGTTCGCCCAGCTCCAGGCCAGGGTGGAGGCCGAGGACCGGCTGCGCTACATCGCCTCGCACGACGATCTCACCGGCCTGGCGAATCGGCGCGCGCTGCTCGAGCACATGGAGGAACGGCTCGCGCCGGGGAACGAGGGTCCGGTCGCGACCTTCTTCCTCGACCTCGATCGGCTCAAAGCGCTCAACGACTTCCTCGGTCACAACGCCGGCGACAACTTCATCCGCACGCTCGCGGCCAGGTTACGCAAGAACTTCGCCCCCGAGGACATGATCGCGCGCTTGGGTGGCGACGAGTTCGTCATCGTGCCCGCCAAGACGATGGACGCGGTGGCCGCCGAACTGGAGGCGAACCGGATCCAGGAGCTGGTCGGGCGCCGGGTCTCGGTCGGGCAGGAATCGGTGAGCCGCGGGGTCAGCGTCGGCGTGGCGCTCGGTGTGCCCGGCGAGACGACGGTGTCGGACGTGCTGCGCCGTGCCGACCACGCGTTGCTCTCGGCGAAATCCGGTGGTGGCAACGGGATCGCGGTGTTCACCGACGCCATGCGGGTCCAGTTCGAGTTACAGGACGACGTCGAGGTCAATCTGCGCAGCGCGGTGTCCGACGGGTCGATGGTGCTGCACTATCAGCCCGAGGTGGACCTGCGCACCGGACGCATCGTGGCGCTGGAAGCGCTGGTGCGCTGGCAGCACCCCACACGCGGACTCCTGCCGCCCGGCGCGTTCGTCGCCGTCGCCGAGGCCACCAACCTGGCGGGCGAACTCGGCCGGTGGGTGATCCGGTCGGCCTGTTCGCAATTCGCCGACTGGCGCCGCCGCGGGCTGGCCGCCAATGTGGTGATCCGGATCAATGTGTCCCCGGTCCAGCTGGTGAGCGCCGATTTCGTCGAGCGCATCGAGGACATTCTGCGCCTGTACGGGATCGATGGCAGTTCTGTCTGCCTGGAGATCACCGAACACGTGGTCGTGCAGGACCTCGTGCGAACCAGGCTCACCCTGCGCGGCCTGAAACGGATGGGCGTGCAGATCGCCATCGACGATTTCGGTACCGGCTACAGCTCGCTCTCCCATCTCAAGGCGCTGCCCGTCGACGCCGTGAAGATCGACCGCGGTTTCGTGCAGCGGCTCGGCGACAGCGACGACGACCTGGCGATCGTGAAGTCGATCATCGGGCTGGCCGGGTCGTTCGGCCTCGGCGTGGTGGGCGAGGGAGTGGAGACGCCGATGGCGGCCAGAACGCTGGTCGGTCTCGGCTGCTACCGCGCGCAGGGGTTCCTCATCGCCAGGCCGATGCCGGGCGAGGAAGTCGAGGCGCACCTGCGCGAAGGACGTATTCCGCTGGACCTCGACCTGCCGCGCGCGGGCCGTGGCGTGGCGTCGAGCTGAATCGCGGCGATGCCGTCCGACGATTGGCTCCTGGTGGAGACCCTTCACCCCGGTGGTGAGCCGACGGTGGTCGCCGCGGGGGCGCACCCCAGGCACTGGTCCGGGCTCGGCTCGCTGCGTCGCGTTCTCGGCCCGTCCCGCGCACGGATCGCGACGGAGGCGGTGCGGCGTTGCCACGCGGACGAGCGAGCGCAGCGCGTGGTCGAGGCGGACTCGCTGGTGGTGACCGAGCCGGTGCCGTGCGCGTACGGCGGCGTCCACGGGGTGCGGCTGTGGGCCGGAGCCGTCGATACCCCGATCCCGCCACCGCGCCGGGTCGCGGCCTGGGACTGGGATGCCGACACCGAGCTCGCCCATCACGGACCCGGTCTGGAGGAACTCGTCTTCGCCAGGGACCCCGAGCAGGTCCGGGTGATCCGCACGCCGCCCGAGGCGTTCGGCCGGATGGCGCGCTTCGACGGGCGCATCGACTACTTCGCGATGGTCGCGCGCATCGACGACGGTGGCCTGTGGCAGGGCGAGGTCGACATGGCCGGCGACGACGACGAGGTCCGCCACTTCCAGATGATCACCAGGGCGGTACCCGCGCAACGCCGGATCAGCGCGCTGATGCACGCCATCCCCGAGCTCGACACCGCCCAGCCCGCCGCCGATCCCGATACGGCCATGTTGCGCGCCGTTTCGCAGAGCAGCGGTGTGGGTGTCGGCATCATCGAGCTGACCAGCGCCCTGATCTACGAATGGGCCGGACCACCGCTGCCCCCGCTGGATCGCTGGCTGGTGGAGCGACCCGTCATCGATCCTGATGATCTCGCCGCGTTGCGGGGCGCCTGCCACGACCTGGCCCGCACTCCGGGTACCGGCAGGCGACTGGAGCTGCGGGTGCGGTTCGCGGTCGGGGAGTGGATCACCGCGCAGGCCGAACTGGTGGCCATGAGTACGGGGCACGGGCTGCTGCGGGTGTGGTCGGCCGGTGACGGCGCGCCCGTCGCGCACTGAGCCGCATCTTTCGACGCTGTTCACCTCCCGTTCCTCGGGCATGACCCGGAGGTAACCCGCGCGGCGCGACGATCGGCGTGTGCGCATCGTGCAGCTTGCCAATTTCTATGGCCCGCGATCGGGTGGGTTGCGCACTGCCCTGCACCACCTCGGTGAGGGCTATGTGGCGGCCGGGCACGAAGTAGTGCTGATCGTGCCGGGGTCGCGGCGTTCGGAAGAGGTTCTGCCCACCGGTGCGTTGCGAATTACTCTGCCCGCGTTGGGAATTCCGTGGACCGGTGGGTATCGCGCGGCGGATCCGCGGCGGGTGGCCGATGTGCTGTCCGGGTTGTCGCCGGACGTGCTCGAGGTGTCGGACCGGCTCACGCTGCGTGGTTTCGGCCGGTGGGCAGGGCGGCGCGGGGTGGCGAGCGTGATGATCTCGCACGAGCGCCTCGACCGGCTGCTCGGCCAGTTCCTGCCCGGACCCGCCGCGCGCCGCTGCGCCGACGTGGCCAACCGGCGCACGGCCGCCGACTACGACATGGTCGTGTGCACCACCGACTTCGCGCGGGAGGAGTTCCTGCGGATCGGTGCGCCGAACGTGGAACTGGTCCCGCTCGGGGTGGACCTCGATCTGTTCAGTCCCCGACGCCGTGACCTCGGCTTGCGCGCCGATCTCGGCGTCGCCGGGCATCCGATGCTGGTGCATTGCGGTCGGCTGTCGGTGGAGAAGCGTGTCGACCGCAGTATCGAGGCGGTCGGCGCCCTGCATCGCGCCGGCGTACCCGCCCGGCTGGTCGTCGCGGGCGACGGGCCGCGGCGCGAGTCGCTCGAACGCCGCGCCCGCACCCTGCCCGCCCTGCCCGGTGGCGAACCCGCGGTCCACTTCACCGGCTTCATCAACGAACGCGCGATGGTGGCGAAACTGCTCGCCACCGCCGATGTTTCACTGGCGCCGGGCCCGCACGAGACCTTCGGCCTCGCCGCTCTGGAGGCCTTGGCCGCGGGCACTCCGGTCGTGGCCAGCCGCTCGTCCGCCCTCGCCGATATCGTCACCGCCGAATGCGGGGCCATCGCCGCCGATCGTCCCCGCGCCTTCGCGCGCGCCGTCACCGACGTCTTGGCCATGCCCACCTCCGGCCGCCGTCGAGCTGCCCGCTCGCGCGCCGAGCAATTCGGCTGGCCCCGCGCGGTCGCGGGAATGCTCGCGGTGCTGGGCCGCTGATCCGCCCGGCTCGGCGTTCCGGTTCAGCTCTGCGAGCGGGCCGCCAGGACGGCGTCGTAGAGCTCGCGGCGAGAGGCGCCCCGGCCGGCGGAGACCTCGGCGCAGGCGTCCTTGAGCCGCATACCGCCTGCCACCAGTGTCTCGACCTCGTCGACCAATTCGGCGGGCTCGGCCGAAACCGGCTGGGAGCCTTCGAGAACCACGGTGATCTCGCCGCGGGCGCCATCGGCGGACCAGGCGGCCAGTTCGCCGAGCGTGCCGCGCACGACCTCCTCGTAGGTTTTGGTGAGTTCGCGGCAGATGGCGGCGCGACGGTCGGGGCCGAGGACCGCGACCGCGTCGGCCATACAGTCGGCCAGGCGGTGGGGTGCTTCGAAGAAGACGATGGCGCGCTGTTCGGAGGCCAGCGTGCGCAACCACTCTCGGCGCTGGCCGCCCTTGCGCGGGGCGAAGCCGTCGAAACAGAAGCGTTCCACCGGGAGACCGGACAGGGCCAGCGCGGTGGTGACCGCCGAGGGGCCGGGCAGGCAGGTGACCGGGAGATCACGGTCGACGGCGGCGGCGACCAGGCGATAGCCGGGGTCGCTCACCGACGGCATGCCGGCATCGGTGACCAGCAGGACCGTCAGACCGCTCGCGATGTCGTCGAGCAGGGCGGGGATGCGGGCGGCTTCCACATGATCGTAGAAGCTGACGACGCGGCCGGTGATCTCGACGCCGAGCGCCTTCGCGAGCGATTTCGTGCGGCGGGTGTCCTCGGCCGCGACCACGTCGGCCGAACCGAGCGCGTCGCGCAGTCGCTGCGACGCGTCGCCGATGTCGCCCATGGGGGTTGCCGCTAAGACCAACACAGTGTTGTCCGACCTCTCCGGTAAGTTCTCCCCGCAGGCGATCGAGTGCGGCGAGCAGTGCGGCCAGGCGGTATTCGGTCGCCAGGAAGCCGCGTGCGTAGATGGCGCGTGTTCATTCTGTCAGGCGGGGGAGCCGCGCCCGAGGGCGCGTAGGTGGGGAAACGAGGGGGCACAAGTGTCGGGTCGGACTTCGTGGGTGGCACCGCCTACGATCGGGGCGTGATCCCGGTGACCGATGAGCGCGCGATGCCTCCGTCGCGTCCCGTGTCGGCGTTGGTCAGCCCCGCGCCGCTGCGCCCGGCCCCCGATTTCGGTCCGCTCGACACCGCGCGCGGCTGGCTGGTCACCGCGGTGCTCACCGTCATCGCCGCGCTGACCAGGTTCATCAACCTGAACTATCCGACCGACGCGCGCACGCCCGTCTTCGACGAAAAGCATTACGCCCCACAGGCCTGGCAGATGGTCACCGGCGGCGGGGTGGAGGACAACCCCGCCTACGGCCTGGTCGTGCACCCACCCGTCGGCAAACAGTTCATCGCCCTCAGTGAGGCGATCTTCGGCTACAACGCGTGGGGCTGGCGTGGCACGGCGGCGCTGGCAGGCACGATCCTGGTGCTGCTCGTGGTGCGGATCGTGCGCCGGATGGCCCGTTCGACGCTGATCGGCGCGTTCGCGGGCGTGCTGCTCATCGCCGAGAGCCTGACCTTCGTCTCCTCGCGCATCGGCATGCTCGACATCTTCATGTCGCTGCTGGTCACCGCTGCGTTCGGCTGTCTGATAGTCGACCGCGACGACGTGCGCGAGCGCATGGCTCGCGCGGATCTGGCCGGGCGGGTCGGCGTCTCGGACTGGGGTCCGCGGCTGGGCGTGCGCTGGTGGCGGTTCGGCGCGGGCGTGCTGCTCGGGCTCGCGTGCGGCACCAAGTGGTCGGGCATCTACTACATCATGTTCTTCGGCCTGCTCAGCGTGGCCTTCGACGTGAGCGCGCGCCGCGCGTACGGCGTGCGTAAACCGTGGCTGGGCGCGATGGTGCGCGACGTGGGGCCCGCGCTGTACGCGCTGGTGGTGATTCCGCTGGTGGTCTACCTGTCCTCGTATTGGGCGTGGTTCGCCAGCGAGAACGGGGTGTTCCGGTACGCGGTGGGCAATCAGGTCGGCAGCGGCGGCGCGTTCGCGTTCCTGCCCGACGCGCTGCGCTCGCTCTGGTACTACCAGGGCGAGACCCTCGACTTCCATTCCAGTCTCACCAATTCGGCGGGCAACCACCATCCGTGGGAATCCAAGCCGTGGACCTGGCCGATGGGCCTGCGCCCGATGCTCTACTACTACGCCGACGGCACCGTCACCGGTTGCGGCGAAGCGCAGTGCGTGAAGGCCGTGATGGCCGTCGGCACACCCGCGCTGTGGTGGCTGGCGCTGCCGCTGATCGGCTGGATGGTGTGGCGTTCGGTGGTGCGCCGCGACTGGCGTTACGCGGCGGTGCTGGTGGGGTACGGCGCCGGGCTGCTGCCGTGGTTCCTGACGCTGGACCGCCAGATGTACTTCTTCTACGCGGTGGTGCTCGCGCCGTTCCTGGTGATGGGGATGGCGCTGGCACTCGGCGACATTCTCGGGTCGGCGAGACCCGCCGGGATACCGCGCAGCCCGACGGGTACCTATCTCCCCGCCCCGGTGAACGAGCGGTACGCGCTCGGCTTGCTGATCGTCAGCATCTATCTGGGCTTGGTGATCGCGAACTTCGTCTGGCTGTGGCCGATCCTCACGGGTCAGGCGATCACGCCGCAGAACTGGCAGGACCACCTCTGGCTGCCGAGCTGGCGGTAGCGCCGGGCAGTCAGTCCAGGGCGCGGTGGACGAAGGCGATCGCGTCGGCGTCGTCGAGTCCGAGCCGCCGGATGGTGGTCACGTAGTCGACGGCCGCGCGGCTGGCTATATCGCGGGTGGGATCGCCGGAGGAAGCGATGAAAGAGCCTTGGCGGCCACGGGTTTCGAGCACGCCGTCGGATTCCAGTTCGCGGTAGGCGCGGGCGACGGTGTTGGGGGCGATGCCGAGGTCGGCGGCCAGCGCGCGGACCGTGGGGATCTTGGTGCCCGCCGGGAGGGTGCCCGCGCGGACCTGTTCGATCACGGCCATGCGCAACTGCTCGTAGGGTGGCTGGGCGGAATCGGTGGACAGCTCGACGTGGAACACGATGCTCACACCTCGTCTCGGGACAGCGGGCAGGACATACAGCGCGGACCGCCGCGGCCGGAGCCCAGCTCCGAACCGCTGATGGTGACCACCTCGATACCCGCCTCGGTCAGGCGCGAGTTGGTCATCTCGTTGCGTTCGTAGGCCACGACCACGCCGGGCGCGAGGGCGAGGGTGTTGTTGCCGTCGTCCCACTGTTCGCGTTCGGCGTCGGGCCCCTCGCGGCCGGTGTCGATCACGCGCAGCTTCGGGATGCCCATCGCCGCGGCGGCGGCGGGCAGGAACGGTTCGGGTCCGGTGATGCTGATGCGCTCGAGGTCACCGCGTCCGGAGAAGCCGTCTTCGCGGCGGATGGTGAACGCCTCCAACGATTTCCGCACACCCGGATACATCACCACCGCGTCGGTGTCGACCATGGTGCAGACGGTGTCGAGATGCATGGTGGCCCGGTTCTGCGCGATCGGCACCACCAGCACGGTGTGCGCGAGCTCGTCGTCGAACAGGCTGCGCGCCAGCGCTTCCGCGCCGGCGGGGGTCGTCCGCTCGCCGACACCCACGGCGACAACACCTTTGGCGAGCAGCAGCACATCGCCGCCTTCGATCGGCGCGGTGTGTGACTCGTAGGCCCGGCGCACGCCGAGGAAACGTGGATGGAACGCGTAGACGAGGTCGGTGATGGAGGTCTCGCGGCTGCGGGCGGGCAGGGCCAGCGAGGTGATCGCGACCTTCGGGCCGACCCAGAACGAGGAATCACGGGTGAACAGCAGATTCGGGAGCGGATCGACGACGAAATCGCCGCCGTGGTGCATGCGGCGCACCAGCGAGGTGGCATCGGGGCCGAACGGCAGCTCGTCGAAGGTCATCCCGGCCATCAGGATGTCGGCGAGCGCGGGGGCGTCGAATTTGCGCAGTTCGGCGGCGAGCTGGTCGGCCAGGCCGTGGCCGAGCCTGCGCGCATCGACTGCCGCCGAGATGCCCTGGATCCTGGCAGCCCCACTGGCGCTGAGGGTTTCGGTCAGCAGGTCTGCCAGTAACAGCACCTCTACGCCGCGCTCGCGCAGTACGGTGGCGAAGGCGTCGTGTTCGGCTTGTGCGCGCTCGACCCAGGGGATGCCGTCGAAAAGCAGCTGGTCGTTGTTGCTCGGGGTGAGTCGGCGTAGTTCTGCGCCGGGGCGGTGCAGCAGCACCGTCCGTAGCTGGCCGACCTCGGAGGTGACGGTCAGGCGCGAGTCGGGGGCGGTTCCCATCTGCAAACCGTAATGCGAGGACCGCGTGTCTGCGAGCTGCAACGCGCTGGGTTCGGCCGCGGCTGCTCGTCGGTGCCCGCCGCTCGGGCGCGTGTTCCGCCCATTTTTCGTACACGACACGAATACCTGAAGTATTGTTTAGGTGGTAGTGGGAGGAGCTATAGATGACGATGGCCGATTGGCAAACGAAGGAGCTGACCCCCGGGCAGCTATCCGATCGTAGTGGAGTTGCAGTGTCCGCGTTGCACTTCTACGAACGCGAAGGTCTCATATCGAGCCGTCGAACCAGTGGCAATCAACGTCGATATTCTCGCGAGACCTTGCGCCGGGTCGCCTTCATTCGCATCTCGCAGCGGGTCGGTATCCCACTCAGTGAGATTCGTTCGGCCTTGGACCGGCTCCCCGAGGGGCGCACCCCGACTCGTCGCGACTGGGAGAACCTGTCGACCACCTGGCGCGAGGATCTCGACGACCGCATCACCCAGCTCGTGCGCCTGCGCGACAACCTGACCGGCTGCATCGGCTGCGGCTGTCTGTCGCTCGGCTCGTGCAAACTCGTCAACGAGCACGACCGTCTCGGTGCGGAGGGTCCCGGTGCGCGCGTGCTCGATGTCCAGGTGAACTGCCCGCCGAAATCCGGCTGCGTATAGCTCTTGTCGGACGTCTCGGGCATCATCGCGGGTATGACTTCTCTGGATGCCAAGGCGAAGACTCTGCTCGAACTGCACCGTCCGGGAAATCCGGTGGTGCTGCCGACCGTCTGGGACGCCTGGTCGGCGAATGTCGCTGTGGCGGCCGGTTTTTCGGGCCTGACCATGGGTAGCCACCCGGTCGCCGACTCGATCGGCCGCGCCGACGGTGAGGGGATGAGCTTCGACGAACTTCTGGCCCGCGTCACCCAGGTCACCGCCTCGGTCGAGGTCCCGGTCTCGGTCGACATCGAATCCGGCTACGGCCTCGAACCGCTGCAACTGATCGATGGCCTGCTCGCCGCGGGCGCCGTCGGCCTCAATATCGAGGACACGGTGCACAGCGAGGGCAAGCGCCTGCGTTCGCCCGCCGAACACGCCGACCTGGTCCGCGGCCTGCGCGAGGCCGCCGACGCGGCGGGCGTGCACGTCGTGGTCAACGCCCGCACCGACCTGTTCCTGCGTCAAGACGGCGACGAGGCCGACCGTCTCGACCGCGCGATCGCGCGCCTGACCCTGGCCGCCGAAGCGGGTGCCGACGTTCTCTACCCGGTGGGCAAGCACGCCGACGCCGACCTGCGCCGGCTCACCACCGACCTGCCGTTGCCGATCAACGCGATCGGCCAGCCGGGTAGCCCGGCCAAGGACTACTTCGCCGACCTCGGCGTCGCCCGCATCAGCTTCGGCCCGTTCCTTCAGGCCGCCCTCGGCGCTGAGGCGACCACCCTGCTGGCTGCCTGGAAATAGCGGCTAGGCCTTGCTCTCGATCTCCGCGGCGACGCCGTTGAGGATCAGTTCGAGGCCGAAGACGAAGTCGCCGTCCGCCGGATCGTCGGGCGGCGACTGGAACAACGGCGAGGCGAACAGCTCGGCTGCCTGCGGGAGCGTGTGGGGATCGACCAGCCGGGCCAGCGCCGCGCCGTAGTTCTGGTTGACCGCGGCCTCGTCCAGGCCGGTGCCCTGCCTGGCGTCCGCCAATTGCTGGGTGAGCAGACTCGATTGCCGCACATGCATGTTCACCAGCATCACGATGCCCACTTTGGTCGCCCAGTCGAGCTCCGTGGCCGCGAGGGCGCGCAGCGCGGCGTCCAGCCAGCCGATCGAGTGGGGTCCCCGCGGTGGTCCGCTGATCGGCAGCTGGGGGAGCCACGGGTGCGCGAGAAATTCCGCGCGCAGTGCGTGCGCCCAGCGGCGCAGGCCGGTGCGCCACTGTCCGGGTTCGGTATCGATGCCGGGTGCGGGGCCGAGTGCGAGATCCGACATCAGCTCGAACAGTTCGTTCTTCGAGCCGACGTGGCGATAGAGCGCCATCTTCGTGAAGCCGAGGGTCGAGGCGACTTCGGCCAGGGTCACCGCGCCGATGCCGCCCCGGTCGGCCAGCTCCACCGCGGCGCGCACGACGCGTTCGACGTCGAGCTCCGCCGGTCGGCCGAGCCGCGCCCGATCCGGTAGCCGCCAGAGTCTGCCCAGGTCTGCGGGCACCGGCTCGTCGGTCATCGCGGCGATTACCTCCTGGGTTCGGGCAGCGTCGATCGGGCTGCGGCACATACTATCCACGCGATTACTATCCTTGGGATAATATCTAAGGGATACTTAGTGCTGCCGCTATGCGAGAGGTTGGCAACCCGCATGACCGATCAACTGGTCGCCCCCCGACCTCGAGTGCACGACGTCGACGCGCTGCGCGGCTTCGCGCTCTTCGGCATCTTCGTCGTCAACATCACCTTCATGGCCTCGGGATATCCGGGCAACCTGGTCATCGACCCCGCCTTCACCTCGCCCCTCGACGACGCTGTGCGTGGCCTGTCGTCGGTGTTCGTCGACATGAAGTTCTATGTGCTGTTCTCGTTCCTGTTCGGCTACAGCTTCACGTTGCAGATGGAATCGGCGGCCGCCGCCGGAGCGGCCTTCGAGCCGCGCATGCTGCGCCGGATCGCGGGGCTGTTCGTGCTCGGCGTGCTGCACATCGTCTTCCTGTACGGCGGCGACGTACTGACGACCTACGCGCCTGCCTGCCTGGTGCTGTTCTGGATGCGGCGGTGCCGGGATCGCACGGCGCTGCGGGTGGCCGCCGCGTTGTACGGCCTCGTGCTGGCGAGCCTGCTGCTGAGCGGGCTCTTCCTCGACACCGCGAGCTTCTTGCCCGCGCCCGAGGTGGCGCAAGCGAACGCCGAACAGGCCACCACGGCGATGCTGGGCGGGTGGGGCGAGATCATCGGCCAGCACCTCGGCGGATTGCCGTTGCTGATCCTGCAGGCTCTCACTCTGCAGGGGCCGACGGCGCTCGCGATGTTCCTGCTCGGCATGGTCGCGGGTCGCCGGCAGGTGTTCGCGCGGGTCCGCGGCGATGAACCGATCCTGCGGCGAGTCCAGTGGATCGGCTTTCCGGTGGGACTGGCGGGCAGCACGGTATTCACGCTCAGCGGCGGTACCGGGCACACGCTCGCCGTCGCGGTCAGCGTCGCCACCGCGCCGTTGCTCGCCGCCGCCTACGTCGCGACGGTGCTGCGCATGATGCACAGTCCGCGTACCGCGTGGATCGGCTCAGCGCTCGCGCCGGCGGGACGGATCGCGTTGACCAACTACCTGGGGCAATCCGCGATCGGCCTGGTGATCTTCACCGGCGTCGGATTCGGTGCGGCCGGTAGCTTGTCGCCATTGGCGACGATGGCGCTGGCCCTGCTCGTTTTCGTGACGCAACTCTGGGTGAGCGCGCTGTGGTTGCGCCGGCATCGATACGGCCCCGCCGAATGGATCCTGCGATGGGTGACCATCGGTCGCAGACCGGCCTGGCGAACGCTACCGACCGCGGTGGGCTGAGCTGCCCCTCGGTTCCGAACCGGTGGCGCACGGCGAAAGGCCGTGCGCCACCGCTCGTTCGACTATTCCTTGGGCTCGATGTAGCGCGGGAAGATCGGCTCCGGCGCGGGCAGGTCGAGCCCGGGGGCCAGGGGAGTGGCGATGTCGGCGAAGGTGCGGCCTTCCTGGGCGAGCAGGTCGAGGATCTTGCCCGCCGAGCCCGGCATCACCGGTTGGACCAGGATGGCGACGATGCGGACCACCTCGAGGGTGACGTAGAGGACCGTCGCCATGCGGGCGAGGTCTTCCTCGGTGCCCGACTTGCGCAGTGCCCAGGGGGCATTGGCGGAGAAGTAGCGGTTGGTCTCGCCGAGGGTGAGCCAGATGGCTTCCAGGGCGAGGTGCATCTGCTGAGCGTCGAACTCCGTGCGGCACTTGGCAAGGAGCGCGTTCGCGCGGTCCAGCAGGGCGCGGTCCTCGTCGGTGAATTCACCCGGAGTGGGGGATTTGGCGTCGCAGTTCTTGTTGACCATGGTCAGGCTGCGCTGGACCAGGTTGCCGAACTCGTTGGCCAGGTCGGCGTTGATGCGGCCCGCGATGGCGTCGTTGCTGTAGCTGCCGTCCTGGCCGTAGGAGATCTCGCGCAGCAGGAAGAACCGCACCTGGTCGAGGCCGTAGGTGGACACCAGCGAGAGCGGATCGACGACATTGCCCGTCGACTTCGACATCTTCTCGCCCTTGTTGTACAAGAACCCGTGCACGAACACCCGGTCGGGGAGTTCGATCCCGGCCGACATCAGGAACGCGGGCCAGTACACCGTGTGGAACCGGGTGATGTCCTTGCCGATGATGTGCAGGTTCGCCGGCCAGAACTTCTCGAACGAGGCGGAGTCGGTGTTCGGAAAGCCCACGCCCGTGAGGTAATTGGTGAGCGCGTCGACCCACACGTACATCACGTGGTCGGGCTCGCCGGGGACCGGAACGCCCCAGTCGAAGGTGGTGCGCGAGATCGACAGATCCTTCAGGCCCGCCTTGACGTAGCTGACGATCTCGTTGCGCCGGGTCGAGGGCGCGATGAACTCGGGCCGCTCTTCGTAGAGGGCGAGCAGCTTGTCCTGGTATTCCGAGAGCTTGAAGAAGTAGTTCGACTCCTCGGTCCAGGTGACCGGGGTCTTGGTCTCGGTGGACTCGCGGGTGCCGTCGGCGAGGAGGGTGGTCTCCTCCTCGTTGTAGAAGGCCTCGTCGCGCACCGAGTACCAGCCGGAGTAGTTGCCCAGGTAGATGTCGCCGTTGGCGAGCATCCGCTCCCAGATGGCGACGCAGGCGGCCTGGTGATCCTCGTCGGTGGTGCGGATGAAGCGGTCGAACGAGATGTCGAGCGCCTTGTCCATCGCCTCGAAGACATCGGAGTTGCGGGCCGCGAGTTCCTGCACCGGGATGCCTTCGGTGGCCGCGGTCTGCTGCATCTTCTGACCGTGCTCGTCGGTGCCGGTCATGAAGAACACGTCGTAACCGTCGAGTCGCTTGAAGCGGGCGATCGCGTCGGTGGAGATGTACTCGTACGCGTGGCCGATATGCGGCGCACCGTTCGGGTACGCGATGGCCGTCGTGACGTAGAAGGCGGGCGCCTCGGCGCCTTCGGCTGCACTCATGATGCCCATTACTGTAATCCGGGTGGCAAATACGAATCGTCCGGCTCCGCCTGTTCCGCCGCCGCTCGCGCCCCTGATCGACGCGCATACCCACCTCGATGCCTGTGGCGCAACCGATGCCGCGTCGACCGCGGCCATCGTCGACCGGGCCGCCTCGGCCGGTGTCGGGCACGTGGTGACCGTCGCCGACGATCTCGCCGCCGCGCAGTGGGCCGTGCGGGCCGCGAACTGGGATCCGCGGGTGTACGCCGCGGTCGCGTTGCATCCCACCCGGGCCAACGCCCTCGACGACAAGGCGAAGGCCGAGCTCGAGCGCCTCGCCACCGACCCGCGCGTGGTCGCGGTCGGGGAGACCGGCCTCGACTACTACTGGCCGGGCAAGCTCGACGGCTGCGCCGACATCGAAACCCAGATCGAGGGTTTCCGCTGGCACATCGACCTGGCCAAACGCGTGCGCAAACCGCTGATGATCCACAACCGCGAAGCCGACCACGACCTGCTCACGGTGCTGCTCGACGAGGGTGCGCCGGACACGGTGATCTTCCACTGCTTCTCCTCGGACGCCACGATGGCCGAGGCATGTGTGGCGGAGGGGTATGTGCTGAGCTTCTCGGGCACGGTGAGTTTCAAGAACGCGCACGAATTGCGCGAGGCGGCCGAGCTGGTGCCCGACGACCAGATCCTGGTGGAAACCGATGCGCCGTATCTGACACCGCACCCGTATCGCGGTGCGCCGAACGAGCCGTACTGCCTGCCGTACACCGTTCGCGCGCTGGCCGAAGTGCGCGAGCAGGACCCGCAGACGCTGGCCGAGATCACCACCGCCAACGCGCGCAGGCTGTACCGGATTCGGTAGTCCGTTTCGTCTGTTCGACAGGGGGCTGGACATTAAACGTGAGTCGGCTCACATTTGCGCGCTCACGTTGTTATCTACCAGCGCTGTCTATATCGAATTGTGATCTACGATCCCGCTGTTCGGGCGGCCTGGTGTTGTCTAACGCGCACCTCGTCGTTATCGTCCTGTAATCATGTCAGCTTTTGCGCGGATCAACTCGTCACGTTCACCGCTGCTGTTCGCAGCGGTGGCGGCTATGCTGCTGATTCTTGTCGTCGGCGCTTCGCTGGCCATCGTGAACCACAAGACGGTCGCGATCGTCATCGACGGCGAACGGACCGAGCTCTCGACGATGTCGCGCGACGTGCGCGCCATCCTGGCCGACGCGGGCTACGAGATCTCCGAACACGACGAGGTGATCCCCGCCGCGAGCGCCAAGGTCGGCGACGGCGCCACCATCACCTTCAACCGGGGCCGCGAGATCACGGTCACCGTCGACGGTGTCGAGCGCAAGGTGTGGACCACCGGCACCACCGCGGGCGACGCGCTCGCGTCGATGCAGATCCCGTCCGACACGCATGTGTTGCCTTCGCGCACCGAGAAACTGCCCCTCGCGGGTGCGGCGCTGAGTGTGTACACCCCGCGCAACATCTCGCTGGTCGACGGTGGCGCGGCCCCGGTCGATGTGCGCCTCGCCGCCGCGACCATCGGTGAATTCCTCACGGCCGCGGGCGTTCCGCTGAAGGACGAGGACTTCACCGAGCCCGCCGCCACGACCCCCCTCGCGGAGGGCATGCAGGTCGTCGTCACCCGGCAGCGCACCGAACAGCGCACCGAGACCCTGCCGCTCGATCCCACCGAAACGGTGATCGAGGACGTGACCATGAACATGAGCCGCACCGTGGTGGAGAACCCTGGGATGCCCGGTCTGCACGAGGCGACGTTCGCGGTGAAGATGGTGAACGGCGTCGAAGCCTCACGCGTGCAGGTGCATTCGAATGTGATCACGCCCGCGCAGAACAAGACGATCCGCAAGGGCGCCAAGCCGGGGACCGAGGTTCCGCCGGTGCGTGACGGTGCGGTGTGGGACGCGCTGGCCAAGTGCGAGTCGACGGGGAACTGGGCGATCAACACCGGAAACGGGTACTACGGCGGCATCCAGTTCGATCAGAGCACCTGGGAACGCCAGGGTGGCTTGAAGTACGCACCGCGCGCCGACCTGGCCAGCCGCGAAGAGCAGATCGCGATCGCCGAGGTGACGCGGGCCCGTCAGGGCTGGGGTGCCTGGCCCGCGTGCACCGGGCGCCTGGGAATCAGCTGATTTCGCGAGAACAGTCGGTAACTCCCAGCCACCTCCGCTCCGGCGTGAGGCCGAGAACTGGCACTCGGGCTCCGGGGCGACACGCTGGACATGCGCGGAGGCGGAACAGCCCAGCCTGTTAGCGTGCTCTCGTTTCGCCGGGTCTGCTGTGCTCGTGCGGCGGGGTCGGGTCGGTGACGAGTCGACGGGTGGTTGTGATGCGTAGGGTTTCGGCCTGGTGGCGTTCGGTGGCCGCGGCGGTTCTGTCGGCGGGGGTCGGGATGTGTGTGCCGCTGCCGGTGGCGCATGCGCAGGCTCCGGGGACTGTTATCGCGGTTGTTCCGCAGGGGGATGGATTCCACGGGATGTCGGGGGCTCAGGTCATCGACTACTGGACGCGCGGGGTGGGCGGTGTGTCGCAGCCCGCCAGCGGTGCGCTGTATCTGCCGACTGGTGTCGCGCCTGCGGGTGGTTGGCCTGTTGTCACTTATGACCACGGGACTACCGGGCTGGGGGCGGGGTGCGGGGGACAGTCGGATCCGGCGGGGGCGCCGTGGCCGGAATCGCAAGTGGGGCAGGATGTTTTCCTGCGGTATCTGGTGTCGAAGGGGTTCGCTGTCGTCGCGCCGGATTATCTGGGGCTCGGCAGGTTCGATACCGGTCCGCATCCATATCTCGGGATCGACACCGAGGCCACTGCCACCATCGACATGCTCCGGGCCGCGCATTCCGCGCGCGATGATCTGTCGCCGGTGTGGGTGGCGGCGGGGATGTCGCAGGGTGGGCAGGCGGCGCTCGGCACCGCGCACCGACAGGCGAGTTACGCCCCGGAGCTGGACTTCCGCGGGACCATCGCGATCGACCCGGAATCGGACGTGGAGAAGGTGGCAACGCTGCTCGGTCCGGGCAATCCCGATCGCCTCAGCGGCGGGATCCTGGGGTTCTCGGCCAGCATCCTGGCCGGACTGCGCGCTGCCCGTCCGGACGCGCAGGTCGACAGCTACCTCAGCCCGCTCGGCCGCCAGGTCCTCGACGAGATCGGTGCCCTGTGCTCGGACGCCATCGACGACCGGGTCGCTGATCTGACGCTGGGCGCGATGCTCAGCCGCTCGCTCGGCGACGAGCCGTTGCGGTCGGTGATGGCCGACTACATGACCGTGCCGACCAGCGGTTACGACGCACCGATCCTGCTGCTGGTCAACGCCACCGACCGCACGGTGCCCTCGCCGCTGCACGCGGCACTGGCCGCGCAGTTCACCGCGGGCGGCGTGCACTACACACCGGTGGTCGGGACGGGCAGTCACTGCGAGCTGAATCCGGCGATGTGGTCCGCGATCGATGAGTTCCTCGCCCGGGTGCACTGATCGCCTGCCGCTCCTTGCCCATCTGTCCCCATGGATTCAGGTCGATCCGGAGCCCGGCCAGTCCTGATCTGTACACTCGTCCAAGATCATGACCGCCTGGTAGGGAGACTGAGTTGTGCTGAACAACCCGATTCGCGCGACGGTCGTCGCCACGCTGGTCGCGGCTGCCCTGACCGCTGCCGCGTTCGCTCCGGCCGTCGCGGAGGCTCCCGGTTCGCTCATCTCGGTGCAGGCCGAACCCGCGGGCTGGCACGGGCTCAGCCGTGGCTCGTCGGTCGAGTACTGGATGACCGACTCGGCCGGCGTTCAGCGCCCGGCCAGCGGCGCGATGTTCCTGCCCGAAGGCGACGCACCGGCCGGTGGCTGGCCGATCGTGGCCTACGACCACGGCACCTCGGGTTCCGGCCCCGGGTGCGGTGGTCAGGCAGACCCGGAAACCGGGCCGCTGCCCCTGCACCGTGCCGCCGAGGACCGGCTGATCCAGCGATTCGTCGACCAGGGCTTCGCCGTGGTCACCCCCGACTACCTCGGACTCGGCCGTTTCGACACCGGCCCGCATCCATACCTCGAGGTGCGCAGCGAGGCGACGGCGACGATCGACCTCGTCCGTGCGGCCCGCGCCGCTAGCCCCGAACTGTCGCGGACGTGGAGTGCGGTCGGCACCTCTCAGGGTGGTCACGCGGCGCTGAGCGCGGCACACGTGCAGGCCGAATACGCTCCCGAACTGGACTTCCGCGGCACAGCCGCGATCGACGCGGCCTCCGATGTGGAGAAGATCCTGCCGTTCCTCGGACCCGATGTTCCCTCGGTACCCGGCCTTTCGGGCACCACGTCGTTCATCGTCAGCATCCTGGCCGGGCTGCGCGCCACCCACCCGGAACTCGACGTGGACTCCTATCTGACCGAGCGCGGCAAGGCGCTCGTCGACGACGCGGGCACCCAGTGCCTGGACGAGATCATCGCCGCGACCAACGGCGTGACCTCGGCCGAGTTCCTGGCGCGTCCGCTCGCCCCGCTGCGTGACCCGCTCGCCGCGTACATGATGCTGCCGACCAGCGGTTACGACGCCCCGATCCTGCTCACGATGAACGTCACCGACACGATCGTGCCGTCCCCGTTGCACGCGGCACTGGTCGCGCAGTTCGCGGCCAACGGCGTCGACCAGCAGGTGGTCACCGGCACCGGCAGGCACGGCTCGGTCTCGCCCGAGCAGCTCGCCGCCATCGATGGTTTCCTCGCGCGCGTCAACGCCGCCCCGACACAGCGCTGAGCTGCCCGATCAGCGAGGTTGGTAGGTTCTAGCAGTGTCCGAACCAGAGAATTCCGCTCGAGGTAGCCGTGCCGCCCTGCTCGGTCCCGCCGAGGTACGGACCCTGGCCGAGCGTTTCGGCGTCCGACCCACCAAGCAGCTCGGACAGAATTTCGTGCACGACGGCAATACGGTGCGGCGCATCGTGTCCGCGGCGGGCGTCGGCGCGGGTGACACCGTGCTCGAGGTCGGCCCGGGTCTCGGCTCGCTGACGTTGGCGCTGCTCGACGTGGTCGATCAGGTGGTCGCCGTCGAAATCGACCCCGTGCTCGCGAACTATCTGCCCGAAACCGTCGCCGATCGCGCGCCGGGCCTGGTCGAGCGTCTGCGCGTGGTCGAGGCCGACGCGCTGCGGGTGCGTCCGGAGCAGCTGCCCGCCGTGCCGACCGCGCTGGTGGCGAACCTGCCGTACAACGTGGCCGTGCCGGTGCTGTTGCACCTGCTCGCGACGTTGCCCAGCATCATGGTGTCGCTGGTGATGGTCCAGGCGGAAGTGGCCGACCGGCTCGCCGCCGAGCCGGGGAACCGGGTGTACGGGGTGCCGAGTGTCAAGGCGGGTTTCTTCGGAAAGGTCCGGCGGGCCGGTCACGTGGGGACGCAGGTCTTCTGGCCGGTGCCGCGCGTCGAATCGGGTCTGGTGCGGATCGACCGATACGCCGAACCGCCGTGGCCGATGGACGACGCGCATCGCAGGCGGGTGTTCGAGGTGATCGACGCGGCGTTCGCGCAGCGGCGAAAGACGTTGCGGGCGGCGCTGTCCGGGTGGGCGGGCTCGCCCGCCGAGGCCGAGCGCCGGCTCATCGCCGCGGGGATCGATCCGACGGCACGGGGCGAGACCCTGGAGACGTCGGCGTTCGTCCGGTTGGCTGCGACGACCTGATCGGCGCGAGCGGTGCGTCCCGCTCGGCGAATCGCGGGCTCCCGCAGGAGAACCCGCAGTACACCGGCCGTTCACCGGTGCGGGTTGTGGTGTCCCTGTGAAAGCAATTGTGGACAACCGGTTTTCGCGGCGTTCGGAGTTGATCATGATCGGCGGGTGGCGCTCCCGGTGGAACCCGGAATTCGGTGTCGCACCACGTTCGGGGAGGGATGTGGATGACATTGTGGATGATTCGTGACACGTCCTGACGTGGGTGAACCCACGGTGAACGGGGACGTTGTCGCGGACCGGGTCGATGCTGGGCGAGCTGGACGCGCGCGGCGCCTGCTCGCCCAGCACGGGTGGAGTCAGGCGCTCAGCGCGTAGCCCGCTTCGTCGACCGCGGCGGCCACATCGGTGTCGGCCAGTTCGCCCGCGCTGTCGACGCGAACGAGGCCGCTGGCGAGGTCGACGTCCACACTGGTGACGCCGTCGATCTTGCCGATCTCCTGCTTGACCGAGCTCACGCAGTGTCCGCAGGTCATCCCCGTGACGGTGTAGGTGGTGGTGGCCATGGCCGGCTCCTTCGCTCATCGAACATACGGTCCAGGGGTATGTCCCCGACACGAACGAACATACCCCCCAAGGGTACCCGCCGCAACCCCTTGGCCGAGTGCCGGGCATTCGGCGTGCGTACTAGTCGGTGGAACCTATTACGCTGGGTAATCGTGCTGTCAGTTGTGCCCAGCCCGGTCGTCGTGCGAGCTCCGTCGAAGGTGAACCTGCATCTCGGAGTCGCTGATCTGCGCCCGGACGGATACCACGACCTGACCACCGTGTTCCAGGCATTGTCCCTCGCCGACGACCTCCGATTGGCCCCCTCGGCCTCGCTCTCCGTGCGGGTCAGCGGCGAAGGCGCCGCCGAAGTACCCACCGATCGCACCAACCTGGTCTGGAAGGCCGCGGTCCGCCTGGCGCATCTGGCCGGCCGTGCCCCGCTGGTCGAGATCGCGATCACCAAGGGCATCCCGGTGGCCGGTGGCATGGCGGGCGGCAGCGCCGACGCGGCCGCGACCCTGGTCGGGCTGAACGAGCTGTGGGACCTCGGCCTGACCCGTGAGGAACTGACAACGATCGCCGCCGAACTCGGCAGCGACGTCCCGTTCTCCCTGCACGGCGGCACCGCACTGGGCACCGGCCGCGGCGAACGCCTGCTTCCGGTGCTGTCGCGCAACACCTTTCACTGGGTCCTCGCGCTGGCCAAGGACGGCCTGTCCACCCCGTCGGTCTTCCGCGAACTCGACCGGCTACGCGCCGAAGGGAAACCGCCCCGCCTCGGCGACCCCCAGAAACTCATGCAGGCACTGGCCGCGGGCGATCCGCACACCCTCGCGCCGCTGCTGGGCAACGACCTGCAGGCCCCCGCTCTCTCGCTGAAGCCGGAACTGCGCCGCACCCTGCGCGCGGGCGTCGGCGCGGGCGCCCTGGCCGGGCTGGTCTCGGGTTCCGGCCCCACCTGCGCCTTCCTCTGCGAGTCCGAGGAGGCCGCGATCGGTGTCGCCGCGGAGCTGGCAGGCGCGGGCGTGTGTCGCAGTGTGCGCACCGCGAGCGGGCCGGTTCCCGGCGCGCGAGTGCTCGACGCCGAGGCATCGTCCAAACGCTGATCGGCCCGGCCGCGGTGGCGGGCCAGAGCGGCTGACGGCCGGTCCTCTATGATCGCAAGTAACAGATCTCGTATGGACATGGGTAACTCGCCGGGGACGGGCCCACTGATCCAGCAATCCAACGTAGGCCGCCGACGCACCGCCTCCCCGCGCCTGAGTCTGGCCCGAAGTCGCGGGGAGGCGGAACAGGCTACACCTATGTCCAACCTGATCAACCTGGAACAGGTCTCCAAGAGCTTCGGCGTCAAGCCGCTGCTGGATGACGTCTCCCTCGGAATTCACGCGGGGGAACGGATCGGGGTGGTGGGCCTCAACGGTGGCGGAAAGACCACGCTGCTCGAGGTCCTGACCGGACTGGAGCCGCCCGACAAGGGCCGGGTGAGCCGGGTGGGCGGGCTGCGGATGGCCGTGGTCACCCAGCGCGGCGTGCTGCCCGAGGGCGCCAGCATCGGTTCGATCGTGTTCGCCGGGCTGTCCGACGACCTGTCGACCGCCGACATCGCCGACCACCAGTGGGCCGCCGACTCGCGCGTGCGCTCGATCCTCGAAGGCATCGGCATCGCCGATCTGGGCCTGGACACCCTCGTCACGAACCTCTCCGGTGGCGAACGCCGCCGCGTCGCCCTGGCGGCGGCGCTGGTGCGCGACCTGGATCTGCTGGTCCTCGACGAGCCGACCAACCACCTCGACATCGAGGGTGTGCAGTGGCTGGCCGAACACCTGGTCGCCCGGCGCACCGCGCTCGTCGTCGTCACCCACGATCGCTGGTTCCTCGACACCGTCGCCAACCGCACCTGGGAGGTCGTCGGCGGCAAGGTGGAGGTCTACGAGGGCGGCTACGGTGACTGGATCTTCGCCCGCGCCGAACGCGCACGTCAGGCCGACGCCTCGGAGTCGCGCAGGCAGAACCTGGCCCGCAAGGAGCTGGCCTGGCTGCGGCGCGGTGCCAAGGCGCGCACCTCCAAGCCGCGCTATCGCGTCGAGGCCGCCGAGGCACTGATCGCCGATGTGCCCGCGCCGCGTGACTCGGTCTCGCTGGCCGCCTTCGCCCGCAAGCGCCTCGGCCGCGTGGTGATCGAACTCGAGGATGCCGCCCTCACCACCCCCGACGGCCGGGTGCTGGTCGACGACCTCACCTGGCGGCTCGCGCCGGGCGAGCGGGTCGGCCTGGTCGGCGTCAACGGATCGGGCAAGACGACGCTGCTGCGCGCGCTGGCCGGGGAGACCGAACCCGCCAAGGGCAAGCGGATCCAGGGCCAGACCGTGCAGATCGGCTGGCTGCGGCAGGAACTCGACGACCTGCCCACCGATATGCGGGTGCTGGAGGCCGTGCAGCAGGTCGCACAGCGAATCATGCTCGGCGACAAGGAGATCTCGGCCGGTCAGCTCGCCGAACGGCTCGGTTTCACCCCGGCCCGCCAGCGCACCCCGGTCGGTGACCTCTCCGGTGGTGAACGCCGTCGCCTGCAGCTCACCCGCATCCTGATGGCCGAACCGAACGTGCTGCTGCTCGACGAGCCGACCAACGACCTCGACATCGACACCCTGCAGCAGCTCGAGGATCTGCTCGACAACTGGGCGGGCACGCTGGTGGTCATCAGCCACGACCGCTACCTGGTCGAGCGCATCTGCGACTCCACCTGGGCCCTGTTCGGTGACGGCAAACTCACCAACCTGCCCGGCGGCATCGATTCCTACCTCGCCAAGCGCGCCACCATGGCGGGCAACGCCAAGCCGCTCACCGCGAAGACCGGTGGCACCTCGACGGATTCGTCCGACCGCCGCGCCGCCCGCAAGGAACTGTCGAAGGTCGAACGCAGCATCGCCAAACTCGACGAGCGCGAACAGAAACTCCATACCGCCCTCGCCGACGCCGCGACAGACCCGGACAAGCTGGTCAAGCTGGGAGCCGAGCTGAAGGAAGTTGTCGCCGAAAAAGAAGCGGCAGAAGAGCGCTGGATGGAATTGGCAGAAGCCGCCGACCAGTGATCTCGCACGCACATGGGTAACTCCCGTGGTACGGGCTGACTCGGCGGGAGTCCTGCTCTCAGCCGCCGACGCTCCGTGACCGCGCACTCGAGTCCGGCCCGAAGTCGCGGGGAGGCGGACCAGTGGTTTCTCGGCCGTCGTTGATGACGACCGGTAAACACGTCTGGACGAAATCGGCGCCGAATTCGGTGAGCAGGATGCTGCGGTAGCTCACCTTCGTACCGAAACCGGGGCGCTTCAACGCCTCCCGCACCTGTTCCTGGGCCTCGATGACCTGGTAGCGGTGCGGGTTGCCGACGGGTTCGCGGGTGGACTCGATGAGCCCGAGCCTGCGCAGGTTGGGCAGGTACTGCGGCACCCGGTTCGGAAACCGCAGGCCGGCGTGGTCGCCCAGCATGGTGAGTCCGCTGATCAACCGCTCACCACCGAACGCCCGCTGCCGGCCGGTGCGCACATCGATGGCGGGCTGCGGTCCGTCGACGTGCAGGAAGCGCAGGATCCGTGCTTCGTCCGGCGTGATCTCGGCGAGGATGCCGGGATAGGCCGGATGGGCGTCGGGCTGCGCGGCGGTGGTGCTGGCGGATAGGCGCAGCAGTTCGGCGCCCTGCTCGCGCAGGGTCGGCGTGCCGTCCTCGTGGTGGTGTTCCGCGCCCGTGGGCAGGCCGAGGGCGTGCCGGAGCCGGTCGCGCACTTCGGTCTCCGCTTCCGCGAGCACCTCGTTGGGCGGGTTGCCCGCCATGCTGCCGCGCAACACCGTGACGGTCACCCCGAGCGCGGTGTCCAGGGTCCACAGCGTCATTCCCGAGGCTGCGGTCAGCGCGACGCGCGCCACCCCGGTCGCCGCCCGAACCGTGCGCACCGGGGAGACGGGCAGCAGGCCACGCCTGTCGGTGGATACCTCGAGCGGCGGTACCGAACGTCGCACCATGTCGGTGGACGGGGTCCCGTCGTCTACATCCATGTCGTCGCTACTCCTGTTCCGAAGACCAGGATGTGAGCGTATCCGGCGAGCAGTCCCAGCGCGCCGCCATGGACGAAAAGCAACCATTCGTCCTGTTTGATCGCCGAGCGCAGCATGTCCACGAAGTCATGGGGGGAAAGTGCGGACATTTGCCGGGCGATGTAATCGTTGACCTGCCTGCTCTGCTGAGCATTGAACGCGGGGTCGGCGAAGGCCATGGGCGCGATCGTCATGGCCTGCGTGGTGAGAGTTGTTTGCAGCGAGTCGTATTCGCGGCTGCCGAGCATGAATTTCACCGCGGGCCGCGCGGGCCCGAGCGCACGGTCGGCGGCCGGGCGCAGGGTGTCCTCGAGCATCTGCAGGGTCCGGTCCGAGCGCGGTCCGTTGAGCAGTTCGTCGCCGATGTTGGCCACCGTGACGACCTCGGTGGACACCAATGCCGCGTAACCCGCGGTGATTTCGGGCTGGCGCTTGATCAGCAGACCCTGCCGCCACGGGCACCACCACTTCGGTGTGGCGGGCGCGAAAATCATATTGATCCCGATCCAGTTCACCACCCAGCCGATGATGATTCCGCCGACCGGCAGCACGACCAGCGCTGAGAGTCCGGTGGTGTGCAGCGCGAGCACCAGCAGCAGGCCGCAGGGTGCGCCGAAGTAGAAGCCGAAGTTCTGCATGAACCGAAGCTCTTTGGCGCCGAGTACCTGGAACAGCTGGTTGAGCAATTGGGGTCGGGCCTGGAAGTAGCGGATCACCATCTGCTTCACATCGAGCAGCTGATCGATATTGGCGCCGAGTTCCATGGTGAGGTCGCGCAGGATCTCCGGCAGTTGCGAACGCACCCGCTGATGGATCATCTCTCTGACTTGAACAGGCAGGTTGTACCAGAGCTGTGGATGCTCGCGGCGCAAGATCACCTCGACGATGTCGCGGATCTGCGCGTCGGCCACCTCCGCCAGATGTTCGGCCAACTTCTCCGGGTCGAGCTCGCGATAGAAGTCGGCGACGCTGCCCAGCTTGGACAGGCCCTTGTCGACCGCGATGCTGGCCATCTTGTCGGCACGCGAGGGCACGATGCCCTGCCAGCCGATCCGGCCGTCATAGCTGAGCAGCGGCAATACCTGGATCCGCTTGGGCAGATAAGGGAAGACCGCGCGCAGACCGGGCAGTCGGAATCCGTGGAATTTGATCGGCTGGAACAGCATGAGAATGCCGGACCAGTTGGTTATGTAACCGATAATTCCTGTGAAAAGAGGAATGGTCAGAATTTCTAGCAGGAGTGTCGGGTGTAACCCGAACACACTCTCCAACACGACACGCCCTCCTGCCGATACCCGGTGACCACCGCCTCACCGAGAACCAAAAATTTATCACCCCCGCGGCGAGGTGACCCTACTGTGAGATGAGGAACTGGGTCCATTCGTCGTGGGTCAGGCCACAGGGTAGTGTCTGAGACATCAGTCACAGAACCTGTCCCGAATGGCGTACTCGCCTTGGCGAGTCGGACACAATGACCACCACCACCTTTCGTGACAGGCCACAAATACCGTGCAGAGGGGACGCGCGGTGGGTGGTGGCACTGTTCACATGGCGAGACTTCGGAGTAGGACGTGACAGACGACAGGACCGGACAGGACCTGGCCCGTGCCGGTACCCGCGCCGTCGAGCGCAGCTCGGATGTCGAGCAGCGACAGATCAGTAATGAAGCACGGTTGATCCGTGGCGTGTTCCGCGCCGCCGGATTGGCCGCCGGTACCGCGGTGCGCGGCAGTCAATGGGCTGTCGGCACCACCTATGAGGTCACCAAGGAACTGGCGCAGGCGGCGCTGGACGGCGAATCCTCCGCCGATATCGCCGAGCGCACCGGCAATGCCCTGCGCTCCATCGCGCGCAGCGCACTCGGCGTCACCGAGGGGTCGGTGCGCGAGATCGTCAGCTATGTGCCGACGCCGAACGGCGCGTCGCAGCAGTCCATCACCGTCGGCCCGTACCTGCGCTCGGCCACTACCGATGACCTGCGGCGACGCGGCGACGCGCTGTTGGCCCGCTCGGCCGACGTGTACTTCACCGAAGACGTGCACCCGGCCTATGACCGCATCCTCGACGAGGTCGCTCCCGACGAGGCCCGCATCCTGCGATTCATGGCCCTCAACGGTCCGCAACCCTCGGTCGACGTGCGCACCAACCGCCCGCTCGGCATCGGCTCGGAGCTGGTGCAGGGCGACCTGACCTCGGTCCCCGAACAGGCGGGCGTGCGCTACCCGGACCGCGCTCGCTCCTACCTGATCAATCTCAACCGCCTCGGACTCACGCTCACCTCCGACGATCCGGTGGTGCTGAGCCGGTACATGGTGCTGGAAGTGCAGCCGGTCGTGGAACACGCGCTCAAGAAGGCGGGCCGCGCGCCCAAGATCGTGCGCAAGAGCCTGCGTCTGTCGGAATTCGGCGAGGATTTCTGCCGGACCTGCTTCACCATCGGGTAGCTCAGACAGCCGGGACAGCCGGCGCCGGAGGTCACACTCCGGTGTCGGCAGTGATAGCGATCTGATACAGAACGGGCGGCGAGCCGTTTCTGGTGGGATCGTGGAGAGATGGAGCAGGGCCCGGAATTGCCGAACGTGCACGTCGACGAACCTGTCGCGTCCGCGTGGACAGGCCCTGTGCCGTTGCTGCCCGGCGAGGACGAGCCATTGGTCGCCGGATCGGACTCGGGGGAGGCGTGGATGGCGACAGCGCCGTCGGACGACGACGAACAGCCCGCACCGATCGAGCGTCCGCCCGATCACCCCGACGACCTCATCGCGATCAGCAGGTTGAAATACCGCTACCTGCGCAGCCTGGACACCAAGTCGTGGGACGAGTTCGCCGACACCCTGGTCCCCGAGGCGACCGCTACCTATAGCGAGTATCTGCAATTCGAGTCGCGCGAGGCCTTCCTGGCCTTCCTGCGCAACACCCTCGGACCGCATGTGATCACCGAGCATCGCTGCGACCACCCCGAGATCGATGTCGACGGTGACACCGCCAGCGGCACCTGGTACCTGGCCGACACGGTGATCATCCCCGAACACAACATGTGTCTGCGCGGCGCCGCCTTCTACACCGACAGCTACGTGCGCTGCGAGGACGGGCACTGGCGCATCTCCCACACCGGGTACGAGCGCACCTACGAAGTAGTGCTCTCGCTCAGCGATCTACCCAGCCTGCGGCTCACCGCGAGCCGCTGGGGAATGATCGCCCAGGAGAACCACATCTCCTCGGTGGAACGCAATCCCGGACCGGCCGCCTGATACCTCCGGCCCAGACAGCGTCAGTCCGCGGTGGCGACCAGCGGTTCCAGCGTGAGTTTCGGGTGTTCCTTCTCGATGTACTGCAGCCGCCACTTGTCGCTGAACAGCGCCAGGATCACGCCGTCGGTGCGGGTGAACACCTCGACCCCGCGCTGGCGATCCAGCTCGGGCGCCGACTCCGCGTCGGTGCGCCGCGCCAGCGTGAAGGGGAGGAAATCCAGCTGGGTCTCGACGTTGAACTCGCCCTGCATCCGCGCGGTGACCACCTCGAACTGCATCGGACCGACCGCGGCCAGCACGGGGGTGGCGTCACCGCGGGCGTCGTTGCGCAGCACCTGCACCACGCCCTCGGAATCGAGCTGGTCGATGGCCTTGCGGAACTGCTTGTACTTGCCCGCGCTCTGCGCGCGCAGCGTCGCGAAATGCTCGGGGGCGAAGCTCGGGATCGGCGGGTACTCCACCTTCTTCTCGACGAACAGCGTGTGGCCCGGCGCGAGCGCGGTGGCGTTGACCAGGCCGACCACATCGCCGGGGTAGGCCGTGTCGACCGTGGTGCGCTCGCGGCCGAAGACCGTCAGCGCGTATTTGGTGGCGAACGGGCGACCGGTCTGCGCGTGGGTCACCACCATGCCGCGCTCGAATTCGCCGGAGACGATCCGCATGAACGCCAACCGGTCGCGGTGGGCGGTGTCCATGCCCGCCTGCACCTTGAACACCACCGCGCTGAACGGGTCACCGGTCGTGCGTTCCTTGCCCGTCACGTCCTCGCGTGAGCCGGGCGCGGGCGCGAGCTGCACCAGCGTCTCGAGCAGTTGGCGCACACCGAAGTTCAGCATGGCCGAGGCGTAGATCACCGGCGAGGTCTGGCCCGCCAGGAACATCTCCTGATCGTGGTCCTGCCCGGTCGCCGAGAGCAGTTCGCTCTCCTCGGCCGCGGTCGTCCACGCCTCACCCTCGCGGGCTTCGGCTTCGTCGGCGGTCAGGTACTCCTCGGGGGCGATGGTCGCGCCACCGGCGGTGCGGGTGAAGTGGATGTACTCGGCCGCCTCGCCTTCCGGTCCGCGACGCAGCAGGCCGCGGAAATCGCCCGCGATGCCGACCGGCAGGAACAGTGGCGTGGGCGTGAGGCCGATCCGCTCGCTGATCTCGTCGAGCAGTTCGAGCGGGGCCTGACCCGGCCGGTCCCACTTGTTGATCACGGTGATCACCGGGATGCCGCGGTGGCGACACACCTGGAACAGCTTGAGCGTCTGTGGCTCGAGGCCCTTGGCCGCGTCGATCAGCATCACCGCCGCGTCGACGGCGGTGAGGACCCGGTAGGTGTCCTCGGAGAAATCGGAGTGGCCGGGGGTGTCGACGAGGTTGATCACATTGTCGATATCGGACCCGGCGGCGCGGTAGTTGAACTGCAGCGCGGTCGAACTCACCGAGATACCGCGCGCCTTCTCCATTTCCATCCAGTCCGACACCGTCGACTTGCGACCGGCCTTACCGTGGATGGCGCCCGCCTCGGAGATCATCCTGGCGTGCAGGGCCAGCGCTTCGGTGAGCGTCGACTTACCCGCGTCGGGGTGCGAGATCACGGCGAACGTGCGCCGACGGGCCACCTCGGCGGGCAACCCGCGGGGGGTGGGGGCGACGTTCTCTCCGGACTCGGACAAAGGGGAGCCTTTCGGTGGGGGCAGCCTTTCCAGGGTACGAGGGGCTGAAGGGGTGGTCACAGGGGGGATCACTTGTTCGGTAGTCCCAGGAGGTTTGACGCTGTGTTTTTGGAGCGCTGGCGCGCTCGAGTCGCGGCCCCGAGGGGCCGCCGGTTAGCCACCGGGGCTTGCTCCTTCGTCG
>NZ_JBHUYK010000043.1:0-43090 GCF_042668615.1 Nocardia sp. NPDC057272
CGGTCACCCACCGCGAGGCCGGGGCCGTTGCGTTGTCCGGCCACGTAGCATCGGTGCCGAGGACGGGAGGACCCTCGATGTCGGTGCTGGTACTGGGCGGATATGGAACGGTCGGGGCGCACCTGGTGCGATTGCTGCGAGCCGAGGGGGTGACCGCGCACGCGGCGGGACGAGATCCCGCCAGGGCAGATCGGGTAGTCGACCTGCGCAACATCGCCGGCGTCGACGCGGCCTTGGACGGGGCGACCATCGTCGTGAATTGCGCGGGCGCGGAAGATATTCGCTTGGCACAGGCCTGCGCCGGTCGCGGGATCGTCTTCGTCGACATCTCCGCGACGTCGAACTACGTCCAGGCACTCGAAGACCTCGACGGCCCCGTGGTGCTCGGCGTCGGGTTGGCGCCCGGACTGACCACCCTGCTCGCCGTCGACGCGCTCACGCATCGTCGCGGCCCGGTCGACATCATGATCGGCCTCGGCTCCGGCGAAACCCACGGCCCCGCCGCGACTGCCTGGACCTACCAGCTCCTCGGCAGGCGCTTTCCCGACGCCGACGGCACGAGCGTTCGTAATTTCACCGGACGGCAACGCTTTTCAATGCCCGGGGACGCCGGCTACCGACCGTTTCCCGCCCTGCGCGCCGACTTCGCCGATCAGTACCGCCTCACCCGCGAGTTCGGCGTTCCGGTGCGAACCTATCTCCGCCTCGACTCCCGACTCGCCACTCTCGGTCTGGCCGCTCTCACCTGGGTGCCCGCCCTGCAATCGCTGGCGCCCGCCCACATGCCCGGTAGCAGTGACCGCTGGGTCGCGCTCGCCCGCGCAGCGGACGGGTCGACCACAGCGGCGAGCGGACGTGGACAATCGCTGGCTACAGCTGTGGTCGCCGCCATCACGGTTCGGGCGCTGATTCGCAATCCGGTCTCCGCGCCGACCTGGATCCACCAGCTGCTCGAACTCGACGACATCGGTCACGACCCACTCGCGGCCGAGATCCGGTTCGACCGCTCCTGACAACTCCGACAAAACTGCGCGAGAGGGTATTTCGACGGAGCTTCGCAGACGTGTTCAGAGTGCGTTGATCCGGGCCAGTGCTTCGAAAGCCAGATCGGCGGCCTGCCACAGGGCCGTGATCTCGGTGCGGATGGTCGGTGCGAGAGCGGGGTCTTGCAGGGCGAGGCCGTTGGTGAAGATCACTGTGTTCGCGCCGAGGTCAGCGGCGATGAGCATCTGCTCGGTGGCGACGCCGGCGCCGAACAGCTGGTCCAATCCCTCACCGACGAAATAGAACCGCCACAGCGGGCCGAGGTCGGCGCCGTAGGCCGCCTTGGTGCGGTCGATGATCACGTCGCCGACGGAGGCGATGCCGGCCACGATCTTGAAGTAGTCCGGCGCGTTCTCCGGCCTGCTGCCCACGGCTGCCACCGAGTAGGTCAGGTCGACGGTGAGGTGTGCGTTGTAGCCGGCCATGGCGGTACGGGCGCGCGACGCCCCGCAGTCGCGGGCGAGTGCGAAATAGTGTGCCCACTGTGGTTCCGCGATGCCACCGGTGAATTCGGCATGCAGATTGTCGAGAAATCGGCGCAGCAGTTCCGAGCTGATGGCGTGCGCGTACTCGCGGTTCGCGAACGCGGCCGGGTCGCGCTGCATCGGCATCACCGCGGCGTATTCGACGCCGTCGAGCCCGATCGCGAACAGTCCGCGTAGGTCGCGATGCTCGACGAGGATCTCGGTGATCCGATGATGGCGGCCCACCGCGTCCTCGAGCCGGCCCAGGCTGTCGGCGCCGGAGATCGCCGACGTGTCCGACAACCGCGCGATCTCGTCGATGTCGGTCTGGGACAGGGTGGACCCGCAGGCCGTGTCCCAGACCGCGCCCGCGGCCGGGCCCGCGGGCAGAATCAGTGCCGCGACGGTGACACAGGCGGCTATTGCACTCGATACGCGCACGCGCCGATTCCACCATCTCTCGGCGCGATTCGCGCATCGACGCGCACATCGACCCACCCGATGGGCGTGTCGGCCCACCGCGCCGCGAGGGGCCCATAGCCTGGACCGATGCCGGAGACGATTGCGATTTCAGGGGCCAGCGGACAAATCGGCGGCCGCGTTGCCCGTCTGCTCGCCCCCTCGGGCGCCCGCCTGCGACTGCTGGGACGCCACGTCGAGCACATCGCGCCGATCGACGGCGCCACCACGGCCACCATCGACTTCGGCGATCCGACCACCGTGGCGGCCGCGCTCGACGGCGTGCAGACCTTCTTCTTCGTCTCGGCCACCGAGAGCGCCGACCGCGCGGCTCAGCAGACGGCGGTGGTGAACGCCGCGAAAGACGTGGGCGTGCAACGGATCGTGTATCTGTCGTTCGTGGGGGCCGCGCCCGATGCCACGTTCACGTTCGGCCGTGACCACTGGTACACCGAACAGGCCATCCGCGCCTCCGGCCTCGCGTTCACCTTCCTGCGCGACAACCAGTACCAGGACATCATCCCGCATTTCGCCGACGCCGACGGGGTGATCGAAGGTCCGGCCGGAGACGGCGAAGTCGCCGCGGTCACCCGCGCCGATGTGGCGGATTGCGCCGCGGTGGTGCTCGGTTCGGACGCGCACAACGGCACGACCTTCGACCTCACCGGGCCGCGAGCCTTCAGCTTGACCACCGCCACCGCCGATATGACCGAAGTCCTCGCCCGACCGTTCCGCTACGTCGAGCAGACCGTCGACGAGGCTTACGCCTCCCGCGCGAAGTACAACGCGCCGAAATGGGAAGTCGACGGCTGGGTCAGCACCTACACCGCGATCGCCCAGGGCGACCTCGCGCAGGTCACCGACGCGGTCCCGCACCTGACGGGCCACCCGGCCATCGACTTCCGCGATTTCCTCGCGACACTGCCGAAGAACTCCTGAACTCTGGGGAGTCGCGCCGACCGGCTCACCCGGTCGTCTCCTCGGTAGCGGGCGTTGTCGCCGGCAGCAGCGAGTACGCCAGGCAGACGAGCGCGAAGAACAAGTAACCGAGTGCCACACCGGGCGCGGCGGCCCATTCGACCGCGTGCGCGTGAATCAGTCCGATCCAGCTCAATCCGGCGCCGATGATCGCCGCCACTCCCGCCGCACGGAAACGTTTGTCGAGGATGAACGTGACAATCGCACCGAGCACGAGACCGGCCAGTACCGCACCGGACCCGAACACTTTCAGCCCGTCATAGACCACGCCCGCTTGACCGAGCGCGTCCGAGCCGACCTTCGCCGCCGATGTTCCCGCCGCGGACAGCGCGTTGTCGATCTGGGTGACGGCCCACTCCGCCAGGTTGGGCAGCAGCGCGGCCACGACCGCCACCGCGTGGATCCGCGGCACCGCCTGGAATGCTTGCGCGCCGATCAGCAGGCCGATGTAGAGCAGGATCGGAACGATCGCCGGGATGGGCAGCAGCGTGGCGAGGATGCCGAAAAGGCCCAGCAGGCACATGATGCCGATGGTCAGGCCACTGGCGAGGGAATAACCCGTGCGCCCGCCCGCGTCCTTCCAACCCGGGTGACCGATGTAGACGGCGGGTGGGAAGGGCGAGCCGAAGCCCGCGCCGATCACCGCACCGAAACCGTCGGCCAGCAGCACGCTGCGCAGGTTGTAGTTGTCGCCCGCGGCGGCGGCGCTTTCCACGTTGCTCATGGCTTCGGTGAAGTTGTAGATGCCCAGCGGGATGGCGGTGGCCAGCAGCGGAGCGAGGTTGCCGAGGCCGTCGAAGAGCAGGTCGAGGCGCAGGTCGGGCAGCCCGAGCGCGATGTCGTGCGCGGCCTGGGCGACATCGGGTGCCGACATGTACCCGCCGATCCAGCCGATCGCCGTGCCGACCAGCAGCGCGACCAGCCCGACCGGGATGTTGCCCGGCAGTTTGATGTCGGTGAAGAAGCCGATCAGGATGATGGCCAGCACCGGCAGTCCGATCCAGGCCACCTCCCACATCTGCGCGGCGGGGCGCATGGCGATGAAGGTGATCGAGATGCCGGCCAGGGTGCCGAGCATCGCGGCGCGCGGGGTGACCTTGCGGATGTAGGGGCCGACGAAGGCGCCGATCATCACGATCACGCCGATCATGAACGCCCAGGCCAGCCCGGCTGCCCACGCCTGCAAGGGATCTCCGGTGGCCAGGTAGATCGGCAGCATCACCACGAACACGACGATGAACATGTGCGGAACGCTCGGCCCGTAGGGCAGTGCGGTGACATCGGCGCGTCCTTCGCGGCGGGCCAGGCGCCTCGCCAGCACCATGTAGTACAAGTTGCCCAGCACGAGCGCGACGCCGAGGGCGGGCAGCACCGTGCCGAGCACATCGGCACTCGGAATCTTCACCACCGCGATGGTGAGTGTGGTCAGGGTGAGGACGTTGACCAGGATGTTGAACGCCAGCCCGAAGAAGGCGTTGGTATCTCCCCTGGTCCACCACGGAAGTGCCGGTGGCGCAGGTTGTTCCGGTGTGACTGTTGTTTTCGAGGTGTCGACGGACATGGTGGATCCTGTTCGCTAGGCCGTGACAGTGGTGGTGGTGCCGAGTGCGGCGATGACATCCGCGGAGCCGGCGACCCAGCCGAAGATCGCGCCCTGAGCCGCGATCATCGCCAGTCCGACGCGCTGGAATTCCGGGAAATAGGAGCCGACGCAGTCCGCCACCACGAGGCATTCGTAGCCGCGGTCGTTGGCCTCGCGGACAGTGGTGTGGACGCAGACCTCGGTGGTGACGCCGGCAACGAGCAGGGTGGTGATCGAATGCTGTTGCAGCACAGCGGCCAGTTCGGTCGCGTAGAACGCGCCCTTGCCCGGCTTGTCGATGACAGTCTCGCCGTCGAGCGGCGCCAGTTCGTCGATGATGTCGTGGCCGTACTCACCCCGGATCAGGATGCGCCCGAATCGCCCCGGATCACCGATGCGCTGCGAGGGGTTGCCGCGCCGAAGTTTCGACGGTGGGCAATCGGACAGGTCCGGCAGGTGGCCCTCTCGGGTGTGGATCACCGTGATGCCCGCAGCCCTGGCCGAGGCGAGCACACCGGTGAGAGGTTCGATGACGGTGCGCAACAGCGCCACGTCGTTGCCGAGGCTTTCGCCGAAGCCACCGGGGAGCAGGAAGTCTCGCTGCATGTCGATGATGACGAGCGCGGTCGTGGTGGGATCGAAGGTGAACGGGCTCGGGGTGGCGGGGATTTCGGTCATCGTCGCTCCTGCAGGGATACCGGGCCGAGGTGGTGGGGCAGTGCGGTGGTGCGCGGTTCGTCCAGCAGCCGTGCGGCGGCGGCGAGAACGAGGTCGTCGGCGAGTGCCGGGCCGAACACCATGAGCGAGACCGGCCTGCCGTCGCGGGTGGTGCCGCCGGGAACCGCGATCGCGGTCAGGTCGAGGAGATTGCCGAAATGGGTGTAGTGGCCGAGCACGGTGTTGGTCGCGATGGGGTCGGCCAGCACCTCGGGGACCGTGAAGGTGGTGCCGATGGTCGGCACCACCACCGCGTCGACCTCGTCCCATATCCGGGCGACCTCAGCGCGCAGTTCCTGCAAACGTTGCTGTGCGCGGAACACGTCCACGGCGCTGAATTGCCGTCCACTGTCCAGGATTTCCCGGATCACGGGCAGGATCGAGGCGGGCCGGTCGGTCAGGAACTCGTCGAATTCGACCAGACGTTCCGCGACCCACGGACCTTGGTAGAGCAGCGCGCCCGCGGCGAGGAAGGGTGCGAGTGTCGTGTCGACGCAGCTGAACCCCATACCCGGCAACCTGTCTCGCGTACCGAGGTGTGCCGCGCGCATGGCGTCGTCGCCGAAGAACTCGAGCTCCTGCGATGCCGGTAGGCCGAGCCGGATCGGGCCACCGGGGAATCGTCCTCCTCTGGCGCGGGTCCACGGATCCTCGTGATCGAGCGCCATGATCACCTCGGCGACCAGGTCCAGGTCCTCGACAGTGGTCGCCATGAGGGTGAGGCAGTCCAACGACTTACACGCGGGCACCAGCCCGACGGTGCTGATCAGGCCGCGCGACGGCTTCCAGCCGACGATGCCGTTGAGTGCGGCGGGTACGCGGCCCGAACCCGCCGTATCGGTGGCCACACAGAACGGCACCTGGCCGAGGGCGACCGCGAGCGCCGATCCAGAACTGGAACCGCCGGAGATCAGATCGCCGCCGAAGACGCTGCGCGGCACCGGGTACGGAGTTCGGGTGCCGTTGAGGCCGGTCGCGAACTGGTCGAGATTGGTCTTGCCGACGAACAGCGCGCCCGCGTCGAGCAGGCGCTGCACGGCGGGTGCGGTGCGCGTGGCGAGGTAGGCATAGTCGGGGCAGGCCAGCGTTGTCGGATAGCCGGCGACGTCGATACTGTCCTTCACCCCGAAGGGAACGCCGTACAGCGGCAGCGTCCGTGCGCCGGGCATGCGTTCGATAGCGGCTGCGGCAGCGAGCAATTCGTCACGGGGTACCGGGGTGATCCAGGTGCCGTCGTCGCCGCGCGCGGCGATCGCGTCGGCCACTCGCGCCGCGGTTCTGGTCGGGGAGCCGTTGCCGCCCTGGTGCTGGGCGAGGATCTCGGTGACCGTAGAGCCTGTCATGTTGTCGATTGTCGACAGAAAGTGTGACGGCGGGAGGATCGGTCTGTATCGGATGTGTTAGCAGATACCGAGTTTCAGGTATGTTTGCTCACCGTGCTGACGGAGCGCGGTCTCCGCCCGCAGCGGGTCGTTGGTCTCCAGCGCGGCGAGCAGTTCCTGATGTCGGCGCACACCTTCGCGACGTGCGCCCACCTCGGTTTCCTCACGGAGATTGCGTGCCATCGCGAGCTGTAGCTTCACCAGGATCTGCTCGTACACGAGGTCCAGTTGCCGATTGCCCGCCAGCGCGACGATTTCGGCGTGAAAGCGGCGGTGGGCGTCGTCGCGGGCGACCCAGTCCTTGCGCCGGTCCGCCGCGGTCAGTTCCGCGAGCGCCGCGCGCACCCGCCCCAACCGCAGGTCCGTACTCGGGAGGGCGACGGTCACCGCGTGCTGTTCCAGCGCCCGCCGCACCTCGAACAACTCGACGATGTCGCGCGCCGACCACACCACCACCCGATACCCACGCCGCGGCAGATGCTCGACGAGACCCTGCTCGGCCAGGCGCCGCAGCGCCTCCCGCACCGGTGCCCGGCTGATCCCGAGCCGCGCGCACAGGGCTTCCTCGCCTACCCGCTCCCCCGGCGCCAACGCGCCGCTGAGAACCTGCGCGCGCACGTGCTCAGCGGTCATCTCCACCAGACTCGCCGGGAGATCGGTCGAATTCGATGCGGCTGCCGTCATGAGTCGAGTCTACGAACAGCGAACCGGGTGGCGCCGACGCCGCTTAGACCAGGCGCAGGCTGTCGATCATCTTCTTGGCCTGATCGGCGGTGAGTTCGCCGGTGGTGCCGCGGTCGACGAGGATGGTCAGGACGAGGGTTGTATTGGCGGCGTTGCGAAAGCCGAAGGTGTAGACGGAGTAGGCATTCGCGGTGCAGCCCGGGATCTGCGGGGTCCACGGCCCCGAGGTCTCGACGAATTGGCCGCTGATTCCGCTCTGGGTCTTCAACGACGTCGGCGCGCTGATCTTTCCGCCGGTCGGGTCCGAATATCCCCCTGCCGCGGCTATTTTCGCGACACTCTTCGCGGCGGCCGCCACCTCGGTCTCGGTGGTCGAGGTCACCGCGGCCATCGCGCGATACACCGAGCCGGGGCAGTAGTCGGCTCCCTCGGTCGCCTGGCCGCGACCGTCGATCGCGCCCGTCGCGTTGGAGAACGACATGGTGTCGCTCTCGGAGTGGACCGTCCACGCCGAGGGCACGTCGTAGGCGACGCGATAGGAGGCGATGAGCACGCCCTTCGAGCCGGGCGCGAGCGGTGCGGTACTGGTGCCCGACAGTGGTCCTGATTTCGTCGTGGTGGTGGACGTGCTCGCCGAGGTGGTGGACTCGTCCGAGGAGCTGGCAGCGAACCCGACGGCGACGGCGACCCCGATCACCAGCACGACGACCACCGCGATCGCCGCGATGATCGCGCCCGAACCGCCACTGCGCCGCGGTGGAGGCGAATACTGCTGTGGTGCATAGCCGTACGGCTGCTGGCCGTACGCCGGCTGCTGGGCGAACTGACCCGGTCCGAATTGGGACCCGTACGGCTGCTGACCGATCCCGGGCTGAGACGCGTAAGACTGTCCGCCACCGGACTGCGCCGCATACGGGTTGTGACCCGCTCCGGGTTGCTGCCCATACGCCTGCTGACCGCTCCCCGGCTGGGCCGCATACGGATCGTGGCCCGCCCCCGGTTGCGGCCCGTAGGCCTGCTGCCCGGTCCACGGTTGTCCGACCACTGTCGGCGGCGCGAATGGGTGCTGCCCGGTGCCCGGCTGTCCAGCTCCGGGCTGCTGCCACTGCTGCCCGGTTCCGGGTTGCGGCCCGTACGGCTGCTCACCGGTCCCCGGTGGTGCGAATTGCTGCCCGAACACGGTGGGCGGCGCGATCGGATGCTGCCCGCTCCCAGGGTGATTCGCTCCCGGCTGCGGGTCGGCAGCGGATTGCCGGCTGTCTTGCGGTCGGGGGGCCGACTGCTCGGCCGGGTTGCCGGGCGAGCGCAGGATGGTGGGGTCGGCGGGGGGTTGTGCGGCGGGGTCAGGGGTGGGGCCTGACATTCCGGGCGCCTCCCACCACCGATCACTGTCGTTTGCCACGGCCCGTCCTTCCTCGCCATCTGCCTCCACGACCGTCGAGCGGGTCGCGTTCGGTCAGATCCCCTCTCAGAGTAATGGCGAACCATCGTCGCCGAGAACTCGAAATGGTGCGTTCGCGGGTAGCCCGGGTGTCACTGGAAACCGAACGCGGGGTCAGTCCCCGAGACCGCCGGAGGTGATTCGGTCGGCGGCGTTCACCGTCGCCGCGCCGAGCTCGCTCAAGGCAATGGCCGACAGCCGACTGTCGGGGCAGCTCACGACCGCGGCGACGACCGCACCGGTGCGATCGCGGATCGGGGCGGACAGCGTGACGACGGCGTTCTCGGGGCCGAGTTCGTCGGGCAGGTAGTCGATGGTGATCAGTTCGGTGATGACGGAACCGAGTTGGGCGCGCAGGGCGGCCGTGATCGGTGAATCACGCAGGCCAGCCAGCACTTCCAGCATCGGTGTCGAATCGTCGACCAGCCGTTCGACCGAGTAGCCACGGGTGCGGATCTCGGCGAGCACGCGCGCAAGGCGGTCGCGGTGGGCCGGGTCGGCGGTGGCCAGCCAGGCCTGCTGGACGGGTTCGGGCGCCCAGGCGATGAATTCGCGGCAGACGGGGGGCGCGAGCGGCAGGCGCCTGCCCGGACGGATCCAGCCGGCCGAGGGATGCCCGACGACCTCGGTGACCACGATGCTGTCCCCGGCACGCTCGGCGAGGAACACCGGTACACCCACCTTCTCGGACAGGTCTCGCAGGTGCGGCACCGCGGTGCGACGCAGCGGAAACGCCGCTTCGGCACGCCGGGCGACGGTCAGCAGCCGCAGCCCGATGCCGTAGCAGCCGTCGTCGTCGCGCACGGTCCAGCCATCGGCGGTGAGCTGGGTGAGTACGGCATGCGCGGTGGCGCGCGACAGCCCCGCTTCGCGCACGATCCGAGCCAGCGACAAACGGTCGGTGGCATGTCGTGACAGCAGCTCGAGCACTTTCACCACGCGCTGTGTCGGCGGCGACGCGGCGCCCGGAATCTCGGCATCACCCATCGAATCAGGGTTCACCTCTTGACCGGCGCGCTCGGCCCGGCTTATCGTCGGTGTCACAATACCGAACAATAGCGTCGAATATTCGACATCGCAACCCGTCGGGGAAAGTTCCCCGGCGAACCGCACGAACGAAGTGGGTGAACAGTGCAGGCGGGGTACGAGTTATCGCATCTGGCGGCCTTGGAGGCCGAGTCGGTGCACATCTTCCGGGAGGTCGCGGCCACACTCGCGCGACCGGCCCTGCTCTTTTCCGGCGGCAAGGATTCCGCCGTGCTGCTGCACCTGGCGCGACGCGCGTTCTGGCCCGCGCCGCTGCCGTTTCCGCTGCTGCACGTGGACACCGGCCACAACTTCGACGAGGTGATCGAGTTCCGCGACCGCACCGCCGAACGCACCGGTGCGCGCCTCGAGATCGCCCGGGTCCAGGACGACATCGACACGGGTCGCGCGGTGGAACGCCCCGGCGGCACCCGCAACCCCCTGCAGACCACCACCTTGCTGCGCGCGATCGGTGAGCACCGATTCGACGCGGCATTCGGCGGCGCACGCCGTGACGAGGAGAAGGCGCGCGCCAAGGAGCGAGTGTTCAGCTTCCGCAACAGCTTCGGCGAATGGGACCCGCGAGCACAGCGGCCCGAGGTGTGGAACCTCTACAACGGCCGCCATCAGCCCGGCGAGCACATCCGGGTATTCCCGCTGTCGAACTGGACCGAGCTCGATATCTGGGAGTACATCGACCGCGAGGCCGTCGAGCTGCCGTCGCTGTACTACGCGCACCGGCGTCAGGTCGTCGAACGCGACGGAATGCTGTTGTCGGCCGGCCGATTCATCACGCCGAAGGCCGGTGAGCGCACGTTCGAAGCGACCGTCCGATTCCGCACGGTCGGCGACGCCACCTGCACCGGGTGCGTCGAGAGCAGCGCCGACACCGCGGCGAAGGTGATCGCCGAGACCGCCGCCACCCGACTCACCGAACGCGGGGCCACCCGTGCCGACGACCGGATCTCCGAGACCGGCATGGAAGACCGCAAGCGAGAGGGCTATTTCTGATGCGCCGCAACCTGTTACGACTGGCGACCGCGGGCAGCGTCGACGACGGTAAGTCCACCCTCATCGGCCGGCTGCTCTACGACTCCAAGTCCCTGTTCGACGATCAACTCGCCGCCATCGAACGAGTCAGCACCGAACGCGGCGGGGCGGCGGCGGATCTGGCGCTGGTCACCGATGGACTGCGCGCCGAACGCGAGCAGGGCATCACCATCGACGTCGCCTACCGCTACGTGACGACACCACGCCGTAAGTTCGTCATCGCCGATACCCCCGGGCACGTGCAGTACACCCGCAACATGGTGACCGGCGCGTCCACCGCGGACCTCGCGCTGATCCTGGTCGACGCCCGCACCGGCGTTTCCGAACAGACCCGCAGGCACGCGTTCCTCGCGACGCTGCTCGGCGTGCCGCACCTGGTGGTGTGCGTGAACAAGATGGACCTGGTCGACTGGTCGCAGGAGCGATTCGAGGAGATCCGCACCGAGTTCGCCGCGTTCGCCGCCAAGTTGACGGTGGGCGATCTGAGCTTCGTGCCGGTGTCGGCGCTGCTCGGCGACAACGTGGTCGACGGCTCGGAGCACATGGACTGGTATCCGGGACCGCCGTTGCTGCGCCACCTCGAGGACGTGCACATCGCCTCGGACCGCAACCTCATCGATGCCCGGCTGCCGATCCAGTACGTCATCCGGGCGCAGGAAGGACTCGACCACCGCAGTTACGCGGGCACCATCGCGGGCGGCATCTTCAAGCCCGGCGACGAAGTGGTGGTGCTGCCCGGCGGGCGATCCTCCCACGTCAAGGAGATCTGGGGCCCGGGCGGCACGAAGGTCGACGAGGCGTTCACCGGCATGGCGGTCTCGCTGACTCTGGACGACGACATCGATGTCGGGCGCGGGGACCTGCTCGCCCGGCCGGGTAACCGTCCACACATCGGCACCGACCTGGACGCGATGGTGTGCTGGTTCTCCGAGAGTGCTCAGTTGCGCGAGGGTGCCCAGTACTTGGTGCGCACCGCGGCGCAGACCTCGTCCGCCGAGGTCACGGCCATCGACTACCGCCTCGACGTGAACACGCTGCACCGGGTCGAGGACGTCACCACCTTGTCGCTCAACGACATCGCGCGCATCCGGTTGCGCAGCCGTCGCCCGCTGCTGTCGGACCCGTATCGGGAGAATCGGCGCACGGGCAGCTTCATCCTGATCGATCCGGTGACCGATCAAACGGTCGCCGCGGGAATGGTGACCGGCCGGGAATCCGGGATCGATTCCGCGAACGTCGGCAGCGAACGCGCGGCCCCGGCCGTGGTCTGGCATCGATCGGCGGTCAGTCGCGCCGAGCGCGGGCATGCGGGCGCGACGGTGTGGTTGACCGGCCTGTCCGGGTCGGGCAAGTCCACCCTGGCGGTCGAGCTCGAGCGACTGCTGGTCGCGGCAGGCCGTCCCGCCTACCTGCTCGACGGTGACAATCTGCGGCACGGTCTCAACGCCGGTCTCGGCTTCTCCCCCGCCGACCGGGACGAGAACGTCCGCCGGGTCGCCGAAGTGGCCGCGCTGTTCGCCGATTCGGGTGCGGTGGCGATCGTGTCGGTGATCAGCCCGTTCGCCGCGCAGCGCACCGCCGCGCGGACCGTCCACGCCGACCGCGAACTGCCGTTCCACGAAGTCTTCGTCGACACCCCGCTCGCGGAGTGCGAGCGCCGCGACTCCAAGGGCCTCTACGCGAAGGCCCGTGCGGGAGAACTGCCCGGCTTCACCGGAATCGGCTCCCCCTACGAACGACCCGACCATGCTGACCTGGTCATCACTCCCGAGCTCGGCTCCCCTGCCGAGATCGCCGCCCACATCCTCCGAGAGCTAGGAATCGCAGACCGTTGACCCACTCCAGTACCGCCACCGAATCCGGTAGCAGCGCGCCACCGGAACCGCTCACCGCGCCGTTCCTGGCCGCGGTGGCCCAGGCCGAAACGCTCATCGCCGGAGCGGACTTCGTCCGCAGCGATCAGGACCTCGCCGAGGGCTACGACTATCTCGCCGCCAGCGTCGCCGCCTGCCTGCGCCTTTCGGGCGCCCACGGCACTTCGCATCCCTACTTCGTGTCCTCGACCGGCCCGTACGCCAAAATGGGCCTGGACAACCCGGACACCCTCTACTACCACGCCACCATCGAGCCGACCGCCGAGTACCTGGTGAGCGGGGTGCGCGGCAGTACCGTCGATCTGAGTTTCCAGGTACTCAAAGGTGACTACACCGCGACCGACGTGCCCGGTGGCGCCGATGCCTTCGACGACCGGCGCATTCCGATCGCCGTCGACGGCAGCTTCTCGCTGCGCTTCGGACCGCCGAAGGCCGATGCCGGGCCGGACTACTTCCCACTCGGGGAAGGCGCGTCCATGCTGGCCGTGCGCGAGGTCTACAGCGACTGGACCGAGCGCAAGGGCTCGATCCGGATCGAGCGGGTCGACACCATCGGCACCGCACCGGTCGAACCGGATCTGGCCCGTCTGCGCAAACGGTACGGCGCGGCGGCGAAGATGCTGCTCACCCGCGTGCACACCTGGTTCAACTTCCCGAAGTGGTTCTACCTCGACCTGCCGGTGAACACCCTCACCGCGCCCCGGCTGACACCCGGTGGACTGAGCACCCAGTACTCCTCGGTGGGCCATTTCGATCTGGCCGACGATCAGGCACTGGTGATCACCGTCCCGAAATCCGATGCGCCGTATCAGGGTTTCCAGCTGGGCAGTCTCTGGTACATCTCCCTGGACTACGTCAACCACCAGACCAGCCTCAATCATGCCCAGGCCCAGGTGGATTCGGATGGCCTGATCCGGATGGTGGTGAGCAAGCAGGACCCGGGCATCGCGAACTGGATCGAGACCACCGGCCGCACGCGCGGCATTCTGCAGTTCCGGTGGCAGCGCACCGATCGGCCGATGACCGAGGCCGATGGGCCGACGGTCGAGGTCGTACCGATCGACGCAGTCGCACAACACCTTCCGTATTTCGAACACAACCGGATCGACGCCGCCGGCTGGCGCGACCGGATCTCGGCCCGGCAGCGGGCTTTCGCCGAAAGGATGCTCGGATGAGCGGGGCACTGTTGGACGGCAAGGTCGTCGTCGTTTCCGGGGTCGGACCGGGTCTGGGCCGGTCGATCTGTCTGGAGGCGGCCGCGGCAGGGGCGACGGTCGTGCTCGCGGCGCGCACCGAGTCCCGCCTGCTCGAGGTGGCCGCCGAAATCGAGGCCGCGGGGGGCGCCACGCTGAGCGTGCCCACCGACATCACCGACGAGGCCGCGGTGCGGAATCTCGTGGCGCGCACGGTCGACACCTTCGGCCGGGTCGACGCACTCGTGAACAACGCGTTCTCGGTGCCGTCGATGAAACCTCTGGACCGCACCGATTTCGACCACATCCGATCGAGCCTCGATATGACGGTGCTCGGCGGTCTGCGGATGACGCAGGCGTTCGCGCCCGCTCTCGCCGAGGCCAAAGGCGCTGTGGTGATGATCAATTCGATGGTGGTGCGCCACTCCGAGCCCCGCTACGGCAGCTACAAACTCACCAAGGCCGCGCTGCTGGCCATGTCGCAGACCCTGGCCACCGAACTCGGCGGCAAGGGCGTGCGGGTCAACAGCGTGCTGCCCGGCTACATCTGGACCGATCAGCTGAAGTGGTACTTCGGTCAGGTCGCCGAGAAGTACGGCATCACCGTCGAGCAGGTCTACGAGCAGACCGCGTCGAAATCCGATCTGAAGCGGTTGCCCGAGCCCGACGAGATCGCCCGTGCCGTGGTGTTTCTCGCCTCCGACTGGTCGTCGGCGATCACCGGACAGACCCTCGACGTCAACTGCGGCGAATACCACAACTAGGAGCTTGTAGAAGATGACTGTGCGCACCGATGTCGGCACCGTGGCCGACCTGCACGCCTCAGCCACCAAACTCACCGGTCTCACCGATTTCGGGGCCGACGACTACACCGAGGCGTTGCAGGTTCTGCTCGACTCGTATCGCGACGAGGCCGGGCTCACCGAGCTCGGCTCCAAGATGTCGCGCTTCTTCCTGCGCGGCACGCTGGTCGCCCGCGCGCTGAGCGAAGCGGCGTGGGCGGCGAATCCCGGCTATGTCGAAACACCGGTCACCCGGCCGATTTTCGTCACCGGCCTCCCCCGCACCGGCACCACCGCGCTGCACCGGCTGCTGGCCGCCGATCCGGCCAACCAGGGGCTGGAGATGTGGCTGACCGACTTCCCGCAGCCGCGACCACCGCGCGAGACCTGGGGCGACAATCCCGCCTACCAGCAGATCGACGCGGGCTTGCGGCAGCATCAGGTGCAGAACCCCGAGTTCATGGGCCTGCACTACATGAGCGCCTCCGACGTGGAGGAATGCTGGCAGCTACTGCGCCAGTCGGGCATGTCGCATTCCTACGAATGCCTCGCCTACGTGCCGGGCTACTCGCAATGGCTCGCCGGCCAGGACTGGACCCCCGCCTACGCCCGCCACCGCCGCAACCTGCAGCTGATCGGCATGAACGACACCCGCCGCTGGGTCCTCAAGAACCCCAGCCACCTGTTCTGCCTCGATGCCCTCCTGGCGACCTACCCCGACGCCATCGTCATCCAAACCCACCGCGACCCCGCGACCATCATCCCCTCGGTCTGCAGCCTCAACGAACACGCCACCCGAGGCTGGTCCACGGTCTTCACCGGCGACACGATCGGCCGCACCCAACTCGACCTCTGGGCCCGCGGCCTCGCGGAATTCACCGCCGCCCGCACCCGCCACCCCGAGGCCACCTTCATCGACGTCGACTTCGACGACCTGCGCGCCGATCCCCTCGGCGTCGTCGACCGGATCTACACCCGCACCGGCACCACCCTCACGCCCGAGGCCAGAACAGCCATCACCGCACTCGATCACGAAAGCCGCACGGGCGACCGCAAAGCCACCCACCACTACTCCCTCGCCGACTACGGCCTCACCGAGAACATGGTCGCCGAAAGCTTCGGCAGCTGATCTCGAACGGTCAGGCTATCGACGCTCGCCGGCATCTCCGACCGGAGGCCGGCGAGCGATGCGATGTCGTGCTTGTCAGCGAGGCCGGCATCGACCGACAGCAGGGCAAGCAAAACGCAGTCATCAGCGCGCGACCGGCCGCCACCTCGTGCGGCTTCATTCGTCGACGTCGACCCCGTACCGCCTGGCCAGTTCGGCGAGATCGGTCTCGTAGCCCTGGCCAACCGCGCGCAGCCGCCAATCTTCACCGCGCAGATACAACTCGGCGAGCAGCAGGGTGCGTTCCACGGTTGCGGCATCGAGCGTGGCACGTATCGCGGTGCTCGATTCCGTGCCTGCGGCGAAATCCAGCTCGATGGCGCCGACGTCGCCGAAGGTGAGACCGGCGCCGTCGAGCGAAGCGGCGAGGACGATGCGAGTGCAGTGCTCGGGCAGGTCATCGAGGACCAGGGTGATCGACTGCTCGTTCGGCCCATCCTCGGAAAGCTTGGCGCCCTGCGATTCTGGCTGGTTGTAGAACAGGAAGTCGTCGGAGTCCTCGACTCGCTCATCGCTGCCGAGCAGGAACGCGACGAGATCCACGGTCGGCGCACTGAGCTGGCTCCACGTTGCCCGCAGAGTCCACGTATTGCCGCCCTCGGCGATCGGCACGTCGATCACCTGACCTCGCGACAGCACCGTCGGCTCCGCGGGCCGGATTTCAGCACGACCAGGTGCGGTCGATGCCGCAGGGATAGCCGCGGGCGCGATCGCACCCTGCTCGAGCAGGTCTGGCCCGTGGACCGCCAGTGCGAGTTCGTCGGCCTTTCGCGCGCGCCGGTCGGATTCCCCACCTGCGAGAAGGAGCAGATCTGTCACTGTCGCGGAAAGATTGACCGCGGCCGAACCACCGAGCTCGACGATCCGCGAGCGCGCCGCCGCAGCCTCGCCGTGGGTTCCGCCCAGAACCAGAATCCGCCGACCGGCCAGCGGACCCGATATCGCCCGTGCGGATGGTGTCGACCGACGTGGCGCCGCAACATCGGGTACCGCCGTCCCTTTCCGGTGCCCCGGTTCTACCGACTCGAGCAGCGCGGCGAACCGAGCCTCATCGATCACCGGCGTTCCGAACTCGAACGCCTTGCGCGCCTTGCCCGTTTCCGCATGGGCATTGTTGGTGACCAGCACACTGGTTCGGTTGCTCACCGTGCTCGTGACGTCGAGCCCCGCAGCCTCGGCACGGGCGACGAGCTCTTCGCGTTCGATCCGGGTCTCCCCGGTCAGCGCTACCTTCATCCCCTGGCGCAGGCGGCCGGCCACCGCCAGCTTCCCGGGATAGGCGAAGTCACACGGCTGCTTCGGGCCGCGACGTTCGACCGGCCACCTGGACTGCGTCGGCCTGGCCGAATCAGGTGTGCAGTCGAGCAAAGGGGGTGCGATACCGAGATGGGCCGCGTCGGCGACCAACGCTCGAAGAACATTCGCGAGAACACGGGTGTCGTCGAGCGCATCGTGCGCCTTCTGCTGCGGCACACCGTAATACGTCGCCAGCGTGCCCAACCTGTAGTCAGGTGTCGGCAGCGCGATGCGGCGGGCCAGTGCCAACGTGCACAGCCGGCGCTGCACCGGCAGGGCTCCCCCGGCCCGGGCGAACTCCTGCAGCAGGAACCCGTAGTCGAACAGCGCGTTGTGCGCCACCATCACCCGGCCGTCCAGCATGGCCGTCAGTTGGTCGCGCACCTGACCGAACTCGGGCGAGCCCTGCAGCACCGCGGCAGTGAGCCCGTGGATGTGCACGGGACCCGGATCGCAACCCGGGTCGATCAGGCTGTGGAACTCTCGCGTCACCCGGCCGGTGCCGTCCAGCGTCACCGCCGCGACAGACAGCACCCGATGCTGGTGCGGCCGTAGCCCGGAGGTCTCGACATCCACCACGGTGAACGCACCGAACCCGGCTGTTTGCTGCTGCTCATCGACCTGCGTCATCCCCTGCATGAGCATCGCATCGTTCGCCGGGCCCGGAACGTTGCACTCGACGCTCAGTGACGCGCGAGTTGCGGTGCGAGACTTCGGCACCGAGTCGGGGCACTTGATCCAGGCCGACGACTGCCGGGGGCACATAGCACCGCCGAAGGATCACTCGCCGCCCATCGCGGTTTGGTAGAGGGTGGCGAGGGCGTCGTCGATGGGGTGTGGCTTCGGCTTTCCGTCGGGGCCGATCTCGTTCCACCGCACGAGGTTTGTCGCGACCGACATCTGGCGGGTGCCGTCGGCGCTGGTCAGAGATAGTGCTTGGGCACCGAAGACACTGCCGTCGTGGCCCCAGAATGTTTCGCCGCCGGGAGTCCGTACCCGGTGCAGGCCGAGACCGTACTCGATCCGCGTACCGTCCAGTGCGATGACGGGCACCGTACGCTGCATCTGCGCCAACGACTCGCGGCTGACGATGTGCCCACCGAACAGCATGCGGTAGAAGCGATTCAGGTCCGCCATGGTCGAGACGAGTCCGGCGCCGGGCATCGCCCACGACATGTTGTAGACGCTGTAGTCGCGCGGCGGATCGATCATTCCGAACAGCCGCTCGTACATTCGCGGGTGCGGAACCGACAGGGTCGGCCCGTCCGGAAACGCGGTGTGCTCGAGCCCGGCGCGTCTGATCACCTTCTCGGCGACATAGGTCTCGAATGCAGTTCCGGTCACCTGCTCCAGCAGTTCGCCCAGCAGGAAGTAGTTGGTGTTGGAGTACACGCCGGGGGTCGCTCCGGGCGCCCGGGTGGCGGGCGGCGCGCTGACACCCATTCCGATCAACTCGACCGGGTCGAACTGGGTGAACCGATGCTTGTCCAAGCTCTCCGATGAGAGCTGCGTCCCGCCGAAAAAGGCTGCGAGGGAAGGAAATGAGTACGGCAGGTGCTCGGCCAGACCGCTGGTGTTGTTGAGCAGCATCCGGACTGTGATCTGCGCGCCGCGCTCACCAGGGACCAAGTGCGGCAGGTAGTCTCCGATCGGTGTGTCGAGCCCGATCCGCCCCTGCTCGACCTGCTGCATGATCGCGGCCGCGATGAACGTCTTGGTGATGCTGCCTACTCGGTGGACCATGTCCGGGCCGATGGGTTCGCCGGAGGCGACGTCGGCGACCCCCGCCGTGCCACTCCACACCCGGTCGCCGTCACGTACCTCCATGTACACACCGGTCATTCCCGCGTCGCGGACCGCATCCAGCGCGGATTGCAGCGCAGCCGGATCGAGTCCGGAACCTGGTTGCGCAGTGTCTGTTTCGCCGGCCGCCGGCCGCATCGCGCATGCGCTGACGGTCAGGACGGCGACGCCTACCAGCATTGTCAGTGGGATCTTCACGATTTCTGTCCTCTCGTGGTCGGCCGCTGTGGTTCGAAGCGGCGCACCGTTACCGTGTCAGGTGTGACCGATGGGGCGCTTTCGAAATCGTGTGGTCCGGCACGGTAGCCGGTGGTCTGGATCCGGCCGGGTCATGCCGGGTATTTCGGGCCCCGACCTCGGCGTCGACCGCGGGCGCCGCCCGCCTGATAGGCAAGGCGCCGAGGTTCACTCGCCGCGTTCACTCCCCGGGCTGCGCCGAATCCAGGGCTGCCAGCAAGGCCGCGCCGCGGGGTGAGATCCGGTAGCCGGTGCCCAGGCTGATGGTCAGGCCGAGGTTTTTCAGCTTGCGTACGTTGAGTTTGAAGCGGTGCGGGTCACGCCCGAGTTCCTCGGCCAGGTCGGGAGCCCGGGTGGCTGGGCGCCGCTGGATGATTCGGAGCGTGTCGTGGGTCCACGGGCCCTCGGCATCGGTCCGGTCCATGCGGGCGAGGCGGGCGGCCAAGGCCGCGGCATCGTCGATCCGGTCGTCGGCGGCCAGCGCGTCGCGCGGATCTTCGTCGGTGAGACAGCGGATCCGGAGCAGATAGATCGGGTCCTCCGGCGCGCCACGGAGATCGGCGATCACCTCGGCGGGTGCGTCGTATCCGGCGGCGCGCGCGTCCTCGATGCTGATCTGATCGGCGGTGACCGTCGACAGCTGGTCGACGGCGATGCGCCCCGCGCCGGTGCGGTAGACCTTGCCCTCGGTGGCCTGCCGGTGACGCCACCGGCGAAACAGCACCGTCACCGCCCCGCTGCGGATCCCGGCCCAGCGCTGCTTCTCGATCAGCATGCGAAGGCCGACCGCCGCGCGGCCCGGTCCGGGTGGATCGTGGTCGGTTCGTCCTCGATCATTCCGTCAGGCTATCGTGCGCAGCGCCGACGGAGTCACCCCCGCGGATGCCGTCGGTATGCCATTCGCCGTCCGGGTAGGTGATGTAGAGCGGGCCCAGATTGCACGGGTTGAGGCAGCCGGTCGCGGTGATCAGGGCGTCGGGGTGGTCGCGGCGCAGTGTCCGGTGCAGCTCGCCCGCGCCGTACACGGTGCAGCGGGGGCCTCGGCACACCAGGATATGGGAGGTGTGGTCCGGGATTTCGGACCAGGCCGGACTGCGGAAGGCCCGCGGGCTCGCCGTCACCGGTGCACCGTCCTCGGACATCCTGGAACGCACCACATCGGCGAATCCGGCGGCGGTGTCGATGCCGTCGGTGATGCGCACGTCGAGTTCGCTCCCGCGCGTTTCCTTCCAGTTCGCTACCGCTCGCGCGATCCAGGTCTCGAGGTAGCGGTCGCGTGGCACGGCCAGCGGGATCAGTGTGACCGGCGATCGGTCGCGGGCGGCGGTATCCAGGGCGGTGTGGATGGTCGGCTCCTCCTGGTCGAGTAGCGCGTAGCCGACCCCGCAGGCCTCGGCCAGAGCTCGGACAGACGGCAGGTCGACACCTGACGGAGTCGGCCGGGCGATGAGGACATACCGGCGCGTCATGCTGTGCGCACCGTTCGCGGGGCCGGAATCACCAGCGGTGTGCCCGTCATCGGGTCCTCGATCACCGTGCAGTCGATACCGAAGACTTCCGATACCAGCTCGGGGCGCACGATCTCGGCGGGTGGACCCTGAGCGACCACCCGGCCGTCCTGCACGGCGACGAGATGGTCGGCGTAGCGGGCGGCGAGGTTGAGGTCGTGCAGGACGACGATGATCGTGCGCGGCAACAGATTTCGCAGGACGTCGAGCACGTCGAGTTGGTGTGCCAGGTCGAGAAAGGTCGTCGGTTCGTCGAGCAGCATCACCTCGGGGTCCTGCGCCAGCGCGAGCGCGATCCACACCCGTTGCTTCTGCCCGCCCGAGAGTTGATCCACCGATCGGTCGATCAGCTCGAGAGTGTCGGTGGCCACCAGCGCTTTTCGCACGGCCTCGCCGTCCTGCGCCGACCACTGACGAAACCAGCGTTGGTGCGGATGACGGCCACGGCCGACGAGTTCGCCCACGGTGATGCTGTCGGGGGCGACGGGCTGTTGCGGCAACATACCGAGCCGACGGGCGACCGTGCGCGCGGGCTGCGGTGCGATATCGGCGCCGTCGAGCAGGACCGCGCCCGCCGTGGGCGCGATCAGCCGGGCCAGTCCCCGCAGCAGGGTCGATTTGCCGCAGCCGTTGCGGCCGACGATGACAGTGATCGCACCGGTCGGGAAGTCGACGGTGGCGTCGGTGACGATCGCGGTGTCGCCGTAGCCGAGGGTGAGTCCCTCGGTGGTCAGGTGTGCGGTCATCCAGCGTGTCCGATCCGGGTTGCACGGGCGAGGAGGTAGACGAGAACGGGAGCGCCGAGGATGGCGGTCACCACCCCGACAGGTAGTTCCGCCGGGAACAGCCGCCGGGCGGCCAGGTCGGCGGCGACCACCAGCAATGCCCCGGTGGCGGCCGCGGGCGCGAGCCCCGCACCGCGTTCGGCCAGCAGCCGTCGCGCGATCTGCGGCGCCACCAGGGCGACAAAACTGATCGGCCCGGCCGCGGCCGTCGCCAGGGTCGCGGCGGTGGCCGCGACGACGATCAGCGTGATGCGGTGTGGGCCGCGCCGCCCGGCCAGCGAATTCGCCAGTTCGTCGCCCATTTCCAGCAGCGGCAACGAGCGAGCGAGAACGATCAGCGGCGGCACGATCACCACCAGCGCCGCCGCGGCGAACCCGACGTGGGTCCACTCACGGTTGGCCAAGCTGCCGGTGAGCCACATGGCGGCCGTGTGCGCCTGGTAGTTGTCGGCGATGGTCAAGATGAACGCGATAGCCGAGGACAGCATCGCTGTGACACCGATACCGACGAGCACGAGTCGATAGCCGTCGAGCCCGTCCTTGGTGGCCACGGCCACGATCAGCGCCATGGCCACCCCGGCACCGATCATCGCGCCGCCGACCAGCCCCAGCCCGGCGCCACCGAGCAACACACTCACCACCAACGCGCCCAGGGAGGCACCCGCGTTGATCCCGATGATCTCGGGACTCACCAGCGGGTTGGTCGCGATTCGTTGCAGGATCGCCCCCGAGATCGCGAAGGCCGCGCCGACACTCAGCCCGGTGAGCACGCGCGGCAACCGATCGGCCACCACCACGTCGTACTCGATGAGCGTGCCACCGCCACCGAGGACCCGCACCACGTCAGCGACCGTGAGCGGGTAGTAGCCGATCGTGAGTGACCACGCCGCCACCGCCAGCGCGGTCGCCGTTACCAGCACGGTGACGACCGTGGCCCGTTTCCCGACGCGAAAGACGATGCGCCGGTCGGGTGTTCGCAGCAGCAACGTCCCGCTGGGCAGTACGCCGCGCTCGGTGCCCGTCACAGTGTGGCCACCTTTCGATTGCGCACGAGATAGAGAAGGAACGGCGAGCCCGCGAAGGCGGTGATGATGCCGACCTGGATTTCCTGTGGCCGCGCCAGCATCCGTCCGAGGATGTCGGCCACCAACAGCAGCGTCGGGCCCAGCAGTGCACACCAGAGCAGGATCCACCGGTAGTCGTGTCCGGCGAAGAATCGGGCGATGTGCGGGATCACCAGACCGATGAAGGCGATCGGTCCGGCGATGGCCACCGCCGAGCCCGCGAGCAGCACCACGCTCAACGCACCGGTCGCGCGCGTCGCGACCAGCCGCGTGCCGAGCGTGCGCGCCATGTCGTCACCGATGGCGACGGCGTTCAACGGCCGGGCCACCACTACCGCCAGCAACAACCCGACAGCGATGAACGGTGCTGTTTGCCACACGGATTCGATGTCGGCACGAGCCAGCGAGCCGACCACCCAGAAACGGAAGTTGTCGAACAGGGTGCGGTCCAGCAGGGTGATCGCCGTGGTGATCGACCCACACAGCGCGGTGCAAGCAGCGCCCGCGAGCGCCAGTTTCACCGGTGTCGCGCCACCGAATCCCAACGATCCCAGCGTGTAGACGAACGCCGCGGCGACCGCGGCACCGAGGAAGCCGAACCAGATGAATCCGCCTGTCGCCGTGAGGCCGAACGCACCCATCGCGATCACGATCGCCAGGGACGCACCGGCGTTGACGCCGAGCAGGCCGGGCCCGGCCAGCGGGTTGCGGGTGAGCCCCTGCATCACCGCGCCCGCCAGCGCCAACGCGACACCGGCGAGGAGTCCCGCGACAGTTCTGGGCAGCCTGATGTAGCGCACGACCCGGTCGGTGTCGGTCCCCTGGAAATCGGTGAACGCGACCACGGCCTGGTCGAGGGTGAGCGGGTGCGAGCCGATCAGGATGGACGCGACGCAGACAGCAACCAGCACGGCACCGGCCACGATCGGACCGGCGCCGCGCGCGGTGCGCGTCACCGCCGGAACAGCTCGGGATGGATCAGGGCGGCGACCAGTTCGGTCGAGTGCGCGATCCGCACCCCTGCCGCCCGGTCGGCGAACAGGAACGGGTGCACAGTCGCATTCCGCACGGCCGCCAGATTCGCGAACGCCGGGTTTGCGACGATCTTGTCGACCTGGGGCTGACCGTCGGCGCGCGTGTAGGTCGCTTTGCAGCACAGGCTGGTCAGGATGACGTCGGGGTCACGGGCGATGAGCTCTTCCGCGCCGACGGGCACGTTGCGTTTCGTGGTGAGATCGGCGAAGGCATTCACGCCACCGGCAGCCTCGATGATCTGGGTGATGAAGTCGATGCCGCCTGCCACGGTGTAGGAGCCGTCGTCTTTGGGGGTGACGACCGCGACCCGCGGCTTCCCGGCGTTGCCGACCTTGGCCCGGACCGCGTCGATGCGTGAACTCAGCTGCGTGACAACGTCTTCGGCGCGCTCGGAGGTGCCCCACAGGGCACCGAGGTCGCGCAGGTCGGCGTACACGTTGTCGAAGCGCACGGTATCGGGGTCGATCGCCTCATCGGCGAGCCCGTCGGCGCTCGGGCACAGCGGACTCAGCACCCAGGTGCGCACACCCAATTCGTGCAGGCTTGCCCTGGTACCGACGCTGTTCTGCGCCGAGGACGCGAACACCCCGTTGAAACCCGACATGACGAAGTCCGGTCGCTGGGCGAGTAGTTCGTCGCGACTGGGCAGCTTCTCGACGTATGGCGAGCGTGCCTGCGCGCCGGCATATTCCGCGAGCACGGCGGAGTCCAGGAATGCTGTCCTCACCAGCCGATCGGTGACACCGAGCGCGTGCGCGATCTCGATCGAGGGCTGATACGCCGCGTAGATCCGCTGCGGTGGGCCGTCGACGGCGACGTCGATCCCACAGTTCACGCGGGTGACGGCAGCTGCGCCGCCCGCGTCGGAGAGGGGTTGCACACCACAACCGGTCACAACAATCGTGCAGGCGAGCAACGCGCCGGAACGTAGGCGCGCGAAAACAGAGCGGGTCAAGAGTCGGCCTTCCAGGTCCTCGTGGAATGGGGTACTGCGTAGCCGTGGCCGGTCTCCTGGCTGACGGGATAGTGCGCGGTGAATCCACCTTCCCAGGGCAGGACCCCAGTGGCTCCGGATGACAGACGTCGTCCGAATCGATTCACAACTCCCGATCACAGTGGCGAGGGCCGCACCGGTTCTACACCGGTTTCCCGAACACCACGGCTGGTGAACTGTAGCAACGTCGGCCTCAGCGAGGGGTCGGCGCCGGGGCCTGTGCTCGAGCGCGGGCTCCGGATCCGATCCACAGCCGACTCCCAGCCGGGTCCCACCGGGCTCGACGGTTGCGCCGCGAAGATTCAGCTATCGGCCGAGCACTTCGGCCGGCCGACGATCTCGGCGGTGAGATCGAAGATCAGGAGGAACGCGCATGAGGATGAAATCGACACTGGCCAAGACCGCGGTGGCGGGCACGCTGGCACTCGGGGTGCTCGGCGCGACAGCGAGCGTGGCGAGCGCGGATCCGGGTGGGCACGACCAGCAGCGGCCCGAGCAGAGTCAGGAGCACCGGCCGCAGCAACAGCCGGAGCATCACCGAAACGACGCGCCGCAGCACGGTTTCTGGTTCTTCGGCACCTGGGTCCCCCTGCCCTGAACCCCCACCGCAGACCCGGTGCCCGCCGGGCCTGCGGTGCCCGTTGCTACGAGTTGCGCTGCGGGACTTGGCTATCCAGCTCACGAACCCCATCCGTGCCACTGCCGGTGACGAATGGATTGCAGGCGGGTCGGCACCGTATAACCGGTACCATTCACTCCCCTGAAGCCGACCCGCCTGCTTTTCACCAGCTCCTGTCCGGCCATCGATGCTGGGCGACATCAGCCGGCGCGGTTGCGGGCGGCGCACCGATACGCTGGCAGGTGTGACCGACAGTGCGCCTGCGAAACCGCGTGGTCCGGCGCGGTCACCGGTGGTCTGGATCCGGCCGGGTCATGCCGGGTATATCGGGCCCGAACTCGGCGTCGACCTGCATTCCACCTCTGTCGCGGTACTCAGCGTCGGGCTCGACGGGCCGTTCGTCCTCGAGACCGCCACCCACGGTGAGATCCTCACTCGTAGCGCGTACGCCCCGGCTCGCGCGGTGCACCGGGTGAACACCCTCGATAAACCGATCCTGCTCCTGTGGTCGCATGCCTCGGCCATCGAAGGACAGATGGCGACCACCGAGGGCCCCTACGGATTCGACCACCTTCGCGAGCGCGAGCTGGTCGAGCAGTGCCGTCTACCGGACACGGACCCGGGTCGAATCGTGGCGCTGGCCGGCGCCGGTCCCCTTGCCGAGATCGATCCGCGCATCGAGCGCGTCGCGGCCGCGATCCGACAACACCCGGATCGGGCGTTCCGGGCCGAACCGATCGCCGCGAATCTCGGCCTGTCCACCTCGCACTTCCTGCGATTGTTCGTCCAGCAGTACGGGACCACTTTCCGCCGATACCAGCAGTGGGCCCGCGTCCTGCACGCGATGCGCAACGTCGCCGCCGGCCACGATCTGACCCGATCGGCGACGGACGCGGGGTTCGCCACACCCTCCCATTTCAGCGAAACCTTCCACCGCATGTTCGGGATGTCGGCCACGGCGGCCCTGCGCTCGGGGTTCCGATTCGACCTCGACACCACGCCTGCACCCTGACAGCTGGGCCGATCAGCTACCCGGCTCGCCATGCGGACAGTGGGACAGCCTCACGACTGGTCGGACACAGCGGTAGCCGCCGGGTTCGTGGCATCGCGGATCACGCGCAGGCCGGTGATCAAGCCGTCGAGTTGAGTGGGGGTCAGCAGGCCGGTGAGCCATTGCTCTAGGGCGGCCAGGTAGTCGGGAAGGACCTGTTCGAGGCGGCGGATGCCGGCGTCGGTCAAGGCCGCGTAGGCACTGCGGCGGTCGGTCGGGTCGAGCTGGCGTTCTATCAGTCCCGCGGCGGCCAGGCGGTCGACAACACGGGTGACGCCGCTGGTCGAGAGCTCGGTTTGGGTGGCGAGATCCGACATCCGCAGGCGGCGATTCGGGGAGCGACTCAGTCTCAGCAGGGCATTGAGGTCCAGACCGGAAAGGCCGTGTGCTTTCCAGGTCGGCTCGAGCTTGGCGATCAGACCGCTGTGCGCCTCGAAGAGCAAGCCGGAGATGGTGAAGCGGGGGTCGTCGAACAGCTCGTGGACGGACATGAGACCAGCTTAGCCGATACTTGCTATGCGGATAGTTGACACGAGGAATACCTTCCCGTAAACCTATGCGTAGGCATTATTCCGCACAGCAAATATCGGAGAAATCATGCAGCACAACATGTGGGTCGCCGGGTTCCGGACCGGTGTCATCGACCCGAAGGGACAGATCAAGCTCGCCGAGTCACGGGAGTTCGCCGACGAAACTGTGCGCCACGTCGTACGCATGGCGGGTGGCGGCGACGCGGTACGCGTGCGGCTGACCAACCGCTACGGTCTCGCGCCGCTGCGGATCGGCGCCGCGCGCATCGCAGCGCGCAAGACCGGGTCGGCGATCATCGCCGATCGCGAGATCACGTTCGGCGGCGCCGCACAGGTCACCATCGACGCGGGGGCCGAGCTCGTGAGCGATCCGGTCGCCTTGCCGGTCGCCGCGGGCGAAGACCTGTTGCTCAGTCTGTACGTCCCGGCACCGACCGGCCTTGCCACCTTCTCCCACCAGCCCGGCGACATCGCCTACATCGTCACCGGCGACCACACCGCGGACGTGGAACTCAGTGGTGCGCAAGAGGTTCCGTTCCGCTTCTTCATCACCGGGATCGACGTCCTGGTCACCGACCCGCCACCGATCGCCGTCGCGTTCGGCGACTCCTGGTTCGAGGGCTTCGGTACGACACAGAGCGCCAATCGCCGCTCGGTCGATGCTCTCAACGCCCGTCTCACTCGGGGCTGGGTGGTCAACAACGGGATCTCCGGCAACCGCCTCACGGCCGAGCAGATCGGCGAATCCGGTTCGGGTCGATTCGACTCCGACGCGTTGCAGGTCCCCGGTGTCACCGACATCCTGATCAATTTCGGGATCAACGACCTCATCCTCGGTGCGATGGGCGGCCAGCCCTCCGCGACCACCGAGGAATTGATCGCCGGTTTCACCGACCTGGCCGAGCGCGCCCACGCCGCCGGACTGCGCATCCACGCCGCCACCATCGGCCCCTACGCCGGCTGCGTCTACCCCGGCATGCCCCTGCTGGAAACCCAGCCGACTCGTCACGCCGTCAATGACTGGCTGCGCACCACCGACGTCTTCGACTCGATCTTCGACGTCGATCGCGCCGTGGCCGACCCGCAGCGTCGCGACTACATCCGCCCCGAGTTCGACAGCGGCGACGGCATGCATCTCAACGACGCGGGCGCTGCGGCGATGGCAGCCACCGTCGATCTCACCGCCCTGTTCCGCTGACGCCGCGATCGAGATCAGCACGCTCGGACCGTGTCCGCTTCGGTGCGAGCGTGCTGTTCGGCAATCGGTGCCTAGTGCTCGCGGTCTGTCAACCGCAGGGTCACCTCGATGGGTGGGACCCAGGGTTCGGGTAGCTCGTCCAGATCGGCGAGGGTGGTGTGCACGAAGGCCGCGATCCGATGACGGGCCGCCGAACTCAGCCGTTCGACCCGGTCGGAGGTCAGCGGACTGTCCGCGATCTCGACCGCGGGCAGATCGCCGGCATCCCTTGCGATCGCCTCCGACCCGTTTTCCGTGCGTCGCGCCATCTCGGCCCCCAACCTTCCGAACGGTCTCGGCGGTCGCCCGGACACAAGCAACCAGCGCCGCCGACAGTCATCAGCAAACATCTGGATTACAACATGACCAAGCGTCCACAACAAGCGTTCTGCCCGGCGAATATTGTGTAGATCGTGCCGTCGCGGCCCGATCGACACCACGGCTTCCGCGTTCGTCGCCAGGAAGCTATGTTCGGGCGAACCGGGCGTACCAAACGAGTAGTGCGGGGTCGTCGACGGCGCTGAGATCCACGACGGTCGTGGGATCGGCCCCCTGGAGGAGCTTCTTGATGGGGACTTCCAGCTTCTTGCCGGTGCGGGTTCGGGGGATGCCGGGGGCGGTGATGATGTCGTCCGGGACATGGCGCGGCGACGTCCGGGTTCGGATGACCGCACGGATCCGGGCGATCAGGTCGTCGGTGAGGGTGGCACCCTCGGCGAGAACGACGAACAGGGGCATCCAGTAGCCGCCATCGTGTTGCTCCGCGCCGATGACCAGTGAGTCGGCGATTTCCGGGAGCTGTTCCACTGCTTGATAGATATCGGCGCTGCCCATGCGGATGCCGTGGCGGTTGAGGGTGGAATCGGAGCGGCCGTGGACGATGACGCTGCCGTGCTCGGTACGGGTGATCCAGTCGCCGTGGCGCCACACACCGGGAAAGGTGTCGAAATAGGCTGCGTGGTACCGAGTTCCGTCCGGGTCGTTCCAGAAGCCGACGGGCATGGAGGGCATCGGCTCGGTGATGACGAGTTCGCCGACGTCGCCGTGCACCGGGTTGCCCTGTTCGTCCCAGGCTTCGAGGGCCACACCCAGGTAGGGCGCGGACAGCTCGCCGGGCCGGACCGGGACGGTTCGCGCGCCGCCCGCGAAGGCGGAGACCACGTCGGTGCCGCCGCTGATCGACGCGACCGGGATGTGCGCGCCGATGCTGTCGCGCAACCAGATCGACGACGACGGGGGAAGCGCGGCCCCGGTGACACCGATCAGACGCAGGGCCGTCAGGTCGTGTTCGCGCCGCGGCACCACACCTGCCTTCGCGCAGGCCAGCACGTAGCCGGGACTGGTGCCGAGAACTGTCGCGCCCACCCGAGCAGCGATGTCCCACAACGCGTCCGGGGACGGATAGCTCGGACTACCGGCGTAGCAGACGATGCTCGCGCCGACCAGGAGACCGGCGACCTGGAAGTTCCACATCATCCAGCTCGGGCTGGTGTACCAGAGGAACGTGTCGTCGGCACCGAGGTCCGACTGCAGCGCCATCGCTTTCAGGTGCTCGAGGAGCACCCCGCCGTGACCGTGGACGATACCTTTGGGCAGACCTGTCGTACCCGACGAGTACAGCACCCACAGCGGATGATCGAAACCCACCTCGGCCGTCGAGAGCGTGGATCGATCACCTCCAGCGGTGACATCCGCCCAGTTCAGCGTGCCCGAAAGGTGCTCGGGCGACACCACGATCGTCGCCACCACCGTCGGCAGACCGGCGCGCAGTTCGGTGATCTCGTCGGATCGCCGGTGTTGCTTGCCCGCGTAGCGGTAACCCGCGCATGTCACCAGCACCACCGGCTCGAGCTGCCCGAGCCGGTCCAGCGCCGCCTTCGCCGAGTAGTCCTGTCCGCACGCACTCCACACCGCGCCGATGCTCGCGGTCGCCAGGAAGGCGATCACCGCCTCGGGGATGTTCGGCAGGTAACCCGCGACCCGATCTCCTGACCGAACACCGAAGCCACGCAGCGTCTGTGCGAACGCCGCCACCTGATTCAGCAGGTCCTCCCACGACAACTCGCTGACCGACCCGTCCTCCGTCACCGACACGATCGCGGGACGATCGGTGCGGGCCTGCCGGATCACCTGGTCGACATAGTTCAGCCGAACCTCGGGAAACCATCGCGCCCCTGGCATTTCCGCGGAGGCCAGCACAGCACCGGGGCGCTCGCCGAGTTCGAAGTAGTCCCACACCGAACCCCAGAATCCGTCCAGATCGTCGACCGACCACTGCCACAACGCGTGGTAGTCGGGCACCGCGACGGTGTGCCGCTCGGCGACGAACCGCGCGAAGTCGGTGATCCGGGCACTGGCGATGTCGTTGTCGTCCGGCACCCACTGCGGTGCCGCTGCCACTGCGGTCATCGGGCGCTCCACCCTCCGTCCATGACGTAGGACGAGCCGGTGACCATGCCCGCGGTGTCGGAGGCGAGCCAACCGACCAGCGCCGCGACCTCCTGCGGCTCGATCAGCCGTTTGATCGCGCTCTCGGTGAGCAGCACCCGCTCGAGCACCTCCTGCTCCGGGATCCCGTGCGCGGCCGCCTGCTCGGTGATCTGCTTGTCCACCAGGGGTGTTCGCACATATCCGGGGTTGACGCAGTTGCTGGTGACCCCGTGCGGGCCGCCTTCGAGCGCGGTCACCTTCGACAACCCCTCCAGCCCGTGTTTGGCCGTCACATACGCGACCTTGAACTGGGAGGCGCGGATCCCGTGCACCGAGGAGATGTTCACGATCCGGCCGAAACCCCGCGCGTACATGTGCGGGAGGGCAGCGCGGATGAGCAGGAACGGCGCTTCGACCATCAGTGTCTGCATGGCGCGGAACCGGTGCGGCGCGAAATCCTCGATGGGGCTCACGCTTTGCACCCCCGCGTTGTTGACGAGAATGTCGGTCTCGAGCCGCAAGTCGGCCAACGCCTCGACCTCGAGCAGATCGACGCTCCAAGCATGCCCGCCGATGTCGTGCGCCACCGCCTTCGCGGCGACTCCGTCGATGTCGGCGACGGTGACCTCGGCGCCGCGCGCGGCCAGCTCCCGCGCACACGCGGCGCCGATGCCGCTCGCCCCACCGGTGACCAGTGCCCTACGTCCGGTGAGGTCGCTCATGCGGCAACACCTTTCGTGGCGGAGGCATCGGCGAGGTCGACGGATTTCAGGTCGATCCCGCGGGTCTCCTTCGCACACACCACCGCGATCACGGTGACGGCCGCCGCGAACGCCAGGTACCAGGCGATCGGGACCGACGAACCGAACTCGTCGAGCAGCTTGACCGCGATGATCGGCGCCAGCGAGCCCGCCACGATCGAGGTGACCTGGTAGCCCAGCGACACACCGGAGTAGCGCATCCGGGTCGGGAACATCTCGGCCATGATCGCCGGCTGACCGGCGTACATGAATCCGTGGAACACCAGCCCGATGATGATGGCGGACAGGATGATCACGCTGTTGCCGCTGTCCATCATCGGGAAGGCGAAGAAACCCCAGGTGGCCGCGGCGACCGCGCCCGCCAGGTAGACCGGGCGGCGCCCGACACGGTCACCGAGGCGACCCGCCACCGGAATCACCACCATGTGCACGGCGTGGGCGATGAGCAGCCACCACAGAATCGTCGTGGTGTCGGCATGCACGTGAACCTTGAGATAGGTGATCGAGAACGTGACGACCAGGTAGTACATGATGTTCTCGCCGAAGCGCAGACCCATCGCGGTGAACACACCACGCGGGTACTTGCGCAGCACCTCGAACGGGCTGAACGAGGCGGCCTTGGCCTGGTCCATCGACTGCTGCGCGGCCACGAAGATCGGGGCGTCGGTCACCTTGGTCCGCACGTAGTAGCCGACCAGCACGACCACCGCCGACAGCCAGAACGCCACGCGCCAGCCCCAGCTCAAAAATGCCGCGTCCGACAGGGTCGAGGTCAGCACCAGCAGCACGATCGTGGCGAGCAGATTGCCCGCGGGCACGCCGGCCTGCGGCCAGCTCGACCAGAAGCCGCGACTGCGACTCGGGCTGTGCTCGGCCACCAGCAGCACCGCGCCGCCCCATTCGCCGCCGATCGCGAAGCCCTGGACGAAGCGCAGGATCACCAGCATCGCCGGTGCCCAATAGCCGATCTGGGCGAAGGTCGGCAGACAGCCCATCAGGAAGGTCGCCGCACCGACGAGCACCAAACTCACCTGCAACAACTGCTTGCGGCCGTATCGGTCACCGAAGTAGCCGAAGACGATGCCGCCGAGCGGGCGCGCCGCGAAACCGACGGCGTAGGTGACGAAAGCGGCCAGGATCGCGTCGAGGTCGCTGGTGTCCTTGGAGAAGAACACCTTGCTGAACACCAGGGTCGCGGCGGTTCCGTAGAGGAAGAATTCGTACCATTCGACGACGGTGCCGGCCATCGAGGCGGCCACGACCCGCCGCAGTCCGCTGGGGGCTTCGTCCGGGTCGTCGCCGGTCGGTCGTATCGCGTTCCGCACGCTCATCGCACTACTCCTTCGATGTTCCAGGTCACATCACGCTGTCGATGTGATGCGGCCCACAAGCCGTGAGGAGAGTATTCGTGCAGATCCATCTCGATGACAATGGCCAGTTTCGCAGCAGCAATCTGCGAAACTGCACATGTGAGTCATTCTTCGTCGACGTCGGGACGCAGGCCGAGCGCTGATGATTTGCTGGTGCTCCTCGCGGTCGGCCGGTCGGGGCGCTATATCACCGCCGCCGACGAGCTCGGCATCAACCACACGACGATCTCGCGTCGCATCGCCGCCCTCGAACATGCCATGGGCGGACGGGTGCTGACCCGGGTCACCGGCGGCTGGGAGCTCACCGACCTGGGCCGCGAGGCACTGACGGCGGCCGAAGCCGTCGAGGCCGCCGTCCGATCGCTCGGCTCGAGCGCGGGCGAACGCACACTCGAAGGCGTGGTGCGGATTTCGGCCACCGACGGTTTCAGCGCCTACCTCGCGCCACCGTCCGCGGTACGCGTGCAGCGCAGACATCCGGGCGTCGCCGTCGACATCATCGCCGCGACCCGGCGAGCGTCCACACAGCGAACCGGCCTCGATATCGAAGTGGTGGTCGGCAAACCGCAGGTTCACCGCGCCGAAGCGATCGAACTCGGCGACTACTGCCTTCGCCTCTACGCCTCCCGCGACTACCTCGCCGAACACGGCGTCCCGACCACCGTCGCCGCACTCACCCGCCACCCACTGGTCTACTTCATCGAATCCATCCTCCAGGTCGACGACCTCGACCTGGCTCTCGCTTTCGCCCCCACCCTGCGCCGATCCGTCTCCTCGACCAATGTCTTCGTCCACGTGGAAGCCACCAGGGCCGCCGCGGGGATCGGGCTACTCCCCTGCTTCATGGCCGACCGCCACGCCGACCTCGTCCGGGTCCTGCCCGACGAGGTCCGCGTCCAGCTCACCTACTGGCTCGTCGCCCGGCCCGAAACCCTGCGGCGCCCCGAAGTCGCGGCGGTCGTCGAGGCACTGCGAGCTACGGTCCGCGAACGCCGTGCGGAGCTACTCGGCGACCACTGCGCCGAGTAGACACGTTGCCGTTCCGCAGGTCTCAGCCGGCTGCTTCTGGTGCGGGGTCCGGCGAAGGCAACGCGAAGCACAGCGCCGCACTCACCACCAGCGCCGCGATGATCGTCAGGGCACACGCCGTCAGAGCGCTGCGGTAGCCGTCACTGGCGGCGACCCCGAAGAAGATCGCGCTCAGGGACGCGACACCCACCGCGCCACCGAACTGTTGGCCGGTGGTCCAGATCCCCGACGCCGACCCCGCGTATCGCGTCGGCACCGTCGACAGGAACAAGGTCGTCAACGGCGGCTGGACCAGGTTGATGCCGACACCGACGACGAACAGCCCAGGCGCGACCAGCCACGGGTTCACATCCGTGGTCGCGGTCAGCGCCGCGCCCAGCACCGCCAAGGTGCCCACGGCGCCGAACAGGGTACCGGCGACGACGGCGTAGCGGCCGAACTGCATGGTGAGCCGTCCCACCAGCGGGGCGACCGCCAGTCCGCCGACGGAGAACGCGACGGTCACGACGCCTGCGCGCAGCGCGGTGTAGCCCTGGCCCTCTTGCAGCCAGAGAACGAAAACGAGCAGGAATCCGCTGAAGGCGGCGAAGGCGACCAGCTGGACGACGAGGGCGACACTGCTGATCCGCGCGCGGAGCAGCTCCAGTGGCAGGAGCGCGCCGGCCCGACCGACGGCATCGCGATTCTCGACGATGGCGACAAGTGCCACCGCGGCGATGCCCGCCACCAGCAACAGCCAGATCCACGGCGCCCAGTCGTAGGTACGGCCTTCCAACAGCGGGAACACGATGGCGACCAATCCGACGGTCAGGCCGACCGCGGCGAGCCATCGCGGCCGCAGCGCACCTTCGGCACGGTTCTCCGGGACCAGCCAGGCGCCGAGGCCGAGCAGGATGACGGCCGCCGGGACACTGATCCAGAAGATCGCGCGCCAACCGAGACCGGCGACGTCCGCGGTGACGAGTACGCCACCCAGCAGCAGCCCGCCGGCCTGCGCGAGTCCGGCGACCACACCGAATATGCCCAGGACAGTGGCACGTTCGGGTCCACGGAACAGGACGAACAGGCTGGACAGAACTTGCGGGGCCAGGATCGCCGCGGCCGCGCCTTGGGCGGCGCGACTGGCGATCAGTTCGGTCGGGCTGTTCGCGAGTGCCGACCAGGCTCCGGAGAGAGCGAACAGCGCCAAACCGACGAGGAACACCCGTTTGCGGCCCCACAGGTCGCCCAACCGGGCCGCGGTGATCAGCGCTGCCGCGAACGCCAGCAGATAGGCCGTCGCGATCCAGCCGACCTGGGACGGAGTTCCCCCGAGGTCGGCCTGGATCGCCGGGAGGCCGACGTTGACGATGGTGACGTTGAGCAGGTCCAGGGTGAATCCCAGGACGAGCACGACCATCGCGGCCCAGCGCCGTGGGTACAGCGCTTCGGCCGTGTCGTCTCGGGTGGAAGTCGATGTGCTCATCAGGTGTAGCTCCCTGCGTAGCTAGGTGTCCGGTGTGTGGTCGTCGATTGCTCCGGCATCGCGGCGCTCGGCGCCCCGTGGTCCGACCGGGTACCGACCAGACCGTGGCGGCGCAGAATCGCGTGCACTGTCGACACAGCCGGGACACGAGTCGACCCGGCTCGCTGGAGGTGCGCGCGGATTCTGCGTGCGCCCCACTGCGGACGGTCCAGCCGGACCCGCACCACGACGGCCTCGATGTCGGCCGACGTGCGAGCGGGGAAACTCTTCGGGCGGCGCGACCGCGGCGCCAATCCCGCCACGCCGTGTTCCCGGTAACGCGCGAGATAGCTGTAGTAGCTCTTGCGCGAAATGTTGTATCGCCGGCACACCTCGGTCACCGTCAACCCGTTGCGGTCGGGTGCCTGCAGGATCTCCAGCCACGGCTCGGCCTCGAGACCGATCACCGCGCCGCGTTCGTTCGGCGGGCGGGTGCCGCCGCGCCGAACATGCTGGCGGGCAAGCGGATCGAGCCTGTCTCCTGGGGGTTGCATCATAGATATCTCCCGACGTGGAACAGAGCAATTGAACTTGCTGGTTCACTTTAATGTCCTCGCATACACCTCGCAACTCGGTATATAAGAATGAACCCGTGAGGCAACTTCAGGTCCGATTGCGCTATGGTTCATAGATGGCTGTAGCAACACCGCCGACCGGACAGTCGGCCTCGCGTGGACGGATCGACAAGCGGCAGGCGATCCTGGACGCGGCGTTCGTCGTCTTCGCTCGCCGCGGGTACGCGCAGGCGGGCGTGCAGGAGATCGCCGAGGTCGCCGGTGTCGCCAAACCGACCATCTACAACCATCTCAACGACAAGGAAACGCTGTTCCGGCACACGCTCGCCGCCGTGAGCGACGCGGTGCTCGCCGAGAACCTGGCGGTGGTCGAGCGGTTGCGCAATCCCGGTGAGGATCTGCGCGCCACCCTGGAAGACGTGGCCTACCGACTGATCCGGTCCTGCTGTACCGAGCAGTCCCGGTCGCTGCGCTGGCTCACCTACGGTCAGGTCGCGCAGTTCCCCGATCTGATGGATGTCGTGGTGAGCCGGACCTCTGATCAGCTCGGCGACGCGCTCGCGGATCGGCTGGCACGCTTGTCGCTGTCGGGCCACCTGCGCGCGAGCGATCCGGCGATCGCCGCCGAGCAGTTCCTCGTCCTGATCACCGGCCCGATGGAAGGCCGCACCCGGCTGGGCACCCGCAAGGTCTCCACCGCCGAGATGCACGCGGTCGCCACCGCTGCCGTCGACACCTTCCTACGCGCCTACGGGACACCGGAGAACCCTTGAGCCACCGCCCTTTTCGCTTCGGCCTCGTCACCGTTTCCCCCGCCGACCCGAAGTCGTGGATCTCGACCGCGCGATGGGCCGAGGACGCCGGGATCTCCGCGTTGCTGTTGCCCGATCTGCCCGCACCGGTGCCCGCGCCACTGACCGCGTTGAGCTACGCCGCCGCGGCGACAACCACGCTCCAGGTCGGCACGTGGGTGCTGGCCAACGACTTCCGCAATCCGTTCGTCCTCGCACGGGAGGCCGCGACCCTGGACCTGGTATCCGACGGCCGCTTCCAGCTCGGCCTCGGCGCCGGCCAGACCGCCATCGGCTACGGCGAACTCGGGATCGCCGCCGACTCCGACCGGGTTCGGTTCGAGCGCCTCGCCGAATCGGTGGGCATCCTCAACGCACTGTTGCGCGGTGAGCGGGTCGAGGCCACCGGGGCCTACTACACGAACACCGGAACGACGCTGGTGCCCGCTCCGCCACGCAAGGTGCCGCTGCTGCTCGCCGCGGGCGGACGACGAGCCACCGAACTCGCCGCGGCCGAAGCCGACACCGTCGCGTTCAGCACCTTCTCCCGCGAGCAACTCACCCGCCAGGTCGCCTGGCTCGACAGTGCCGCGGGCCCACGGCTTTCCGGCATCGAACGGGCGCTGCGCTTCAGCACCCCGACGAGCACCATCGGTCCGCCGATGCCCGATAGTGCCCCGACACTGCTCACCGGATCGCCCGCGCAGGCAGCCGATCAGCTGCGCCGGCTCCGCGACGAGTTCGCGATCTCCTACATCGTTCTCGACGACGACGCGGCACGCGAACTCGCGCCCGTGGTGAGTCTGCTCTCAGGCACCTGAGCCGCCGTCCACCAGGTCGGCACCGGGGATGGCGGCCAGCAGCTGACGCGTGTACTCGTGGGTCGGCTCCTCGAAAAGCTCTTCGGTGGTGCCGATCTCGACGATGCGGCCCTGCCGCATGACCGCGACCCGATGGGCGATCTGACGCACCACCGCCAGATCGTGCGAGATGAACAGGTACGCCACGCCGGTCTCGGCCTGCAGCTCGGCGAACAGGTCGAGGATCTGCGCCTGCACCGAGACGTCCAGCGCCGAGACCGGTTCGTCACAGACCACCAGCTCCGGCGACAGGGCCAGCGCCCTGGCGATCGCGACCCGCTGACGCTGTCCACCGGAGAGCTCCGCGGGCCTGCGCCCCAGCGTCGACGCGGGAAGGGCGACCCGGTCGAGCAGTTCGCGCGCCCGCACCGCGCGTGACGCGCGGTCACCGATGCCGAAAACCCGCAGTGGTTCGCTGATCACGGCCTGGATCGAGAACCGCGGATCCAGCGACTCGTATGGATTCTGGTAGATCACCTGGGCGCGGCGACGCAGTGCCCGCAACCGCGCACCCTTGATGGCCGTCACATCGTCATCGTCGAACACGATGCGCCCGGAGGTCGGCGGGGCCAGGCGCAGAATCATTCTGGCCGTGGTGGATTTGCCCGACCCGGACTCCCCCACCAGCGCCAGCGTCTCCCCTCTGTGCAGCGAGAAGCTCACGCCGTCGACGGCACGCACCGTCTTCGCTCGGCCGTTCGCGCGCGGCAGCGGGAACTCCTTCACCAGGTTCTCGACCGCGAGCAACGGCTCGGTGCCGGGCTGCCGCGACCGGGCACGCACACCGGTACGTCCGGGCACACTGCGCAACAACTGCTGGGTGTACGGATCGCGCGGGTCGTCGAGTATCTCGCGGGTCGGCCCGCTCTCCACGATCCGGCCCCGCGACATCACCGCGATCCGCTGTGCACGATCGGCGGCGACTCCGAGGTCATGGGTGACGAGAAGTACTGCTGTGCCGAGGGTTTCGGTCAGACTCGTGATGTGGTCGAGGATGCGTCGCTGCACGGTGACATCCAGCGCGCTGGTCGGCTCGTCGGCGATGATCAGCGCAGGGTTCGCGGCGATGGCGATCGCGATCAGTGCCCGCTGGCGCATGCCACCGGACAGTTCGTGCGGATACTGGTCGGCCCGGGTTTTCGGGTCGGGCATCCCGGCCCGCTCGAGCAGGTCCACCACTGCCTCGGGCGCCGATCGCCGGGTCGCCAGGCCGTGGATGAGCAAGACCTCGGCGACCTGGGTGCCGATGCGCTGCACCGGATTCAGCGAGACACCGGGGTCTTGGGGAATCAACCCGATCTGCGCCCCACGAATCGCGCGCAACTCCCGGTCTCCCGCCCTCGCCAGGTCCCGGCCCGCGAACTGGATCCGGCCCGCGTCGATGTGCCCTGCCGCAGGCAGCAACCCGGTGACGGCGTGCGCGGTCGAGCTCTTGCCCGAGCCGGATTCACCGACCAGTGCCACGATCTCACCCGGCGCGATGTCCAGATCGACCGCTCCCACCGCACGCACCCGGCCGGTGCTGGTGCGGTAGGAGATCGACAGGCCACGCACTTCCAGCAGATTCGCGGTCATCGCCGATTCGCCCACTCTCCATCGAGTGCCCGTGCGATCCGGTTGGTCGCGAGCACGACGAACGCCACCATGAGGCCCGACATCGTCGAGATCCACCACGCGTTGGCGAGATAGTTGCGCCCACTCGAGATGAGTGAGCCCCACTCCGGCGCCGGGGGCACCGCGCCGTAGCCGAGGAAGCTCAGCGACGACACCGCCAGCACGGCGGTGCCGAGGTCCAAGGTGGCCAGCACGACCACGGGGCCGATCGCGTTCGGCAGTATGTGCCGGCCGAGCACCGTGTACCAGCGTGCCCCCGACGACCACGCGGCCTCGACGAACACCGCTTGCCGTAACCGCAGCACCTCGGCACGCATCACCCGGGCGAAGCCGGCCACGCTGGCCACACCCACCGCGATCGCGACCTTCACGGTGCCGTAGCCCAGCGCGGTCACCAGGGCCAAGGACAGGAACAGCGACGGAATCGACAGCAGCACATCGGCGAAGCGCATCAACACGTCGTCGACCCAGCGACCGACGAACCCCGCGATCAGGCCCATCGCGCCCCCGACGACGAACGCGACGGCCACCGCGATCACCGTGGCCTGCAACGACAGCGCGGTGCCGTGCACGACGCGGGTGAACAGGTCGCGGCCGAGTTCGTCGGTGCCGAACCAGTGCTGCCCGCTGGGCGGCGCGAAGATCTCCGACGGGACGCCGAACAGTGGATCCCGGGAGGTGAACAGCGTCGGCCACAACGCCGCCAGGACGACCAGCACGAGCGTGACCACCGACAGGACCAGGCCGGGTCGGTACAGCAGGAACCCTGGCAGCCGACGCCAGTCGAAACCCGTGCGGTGTTCGTCGTCGAACTCGTCGATGACGGTTCGGGTGACGGCCGCCTCGGTCAGCACGATATCGGTCACGCGTAGCTCCTCGGGGGCGCGACCACGATCCGTGGGTCGAGCACCGGGTAGATCAGGTCGACGATGAGGTTCACCACGACGAAGACGAACGCGCCGAACACCACAACTCCTTGCACGAGCGGAATGTCCTGCACGCTCACCGCGCTCGCCATGACCCGTCCGAGTCCGTTGCGCGAGAACACCGTCTCGATCACCACCGCGCTGGCCACCAACTGCCCGACGAGCAGGCCGACGATGGTGAGCGCGGGCAGCGACGCACTGCGCAGCGCGTGCCGCAGGTGGACCCGGATCCGGCTGGCGCCCTTGGCCCGCGCGGTGTGCACGAACGGCGCGTCCAGGGTGGACAGCAGGCTCTTCGCCAGCACCTGTGCGATCAGCGCGCCGGTCGGAATGGCCAGCGTCACCGCGGGCAGCACCAACCCGGCCAGGCCGGCGTTGCCGAACGCGGGAAACAGCCGGATCCGAAACGACAGCAGCTGCACCAGCATCAGGCCCGCCCAGAAGGACGGGATCGAGATCGCCAGCGGCGGCAACGCCAGCAGTACCTGCCGCAGCCAGCGCCGCGAGGTGTAGGTGGCCGCCACGGCGAGCCCGCCGCCGAACAGCACCGCGAGCACCAGCGCCGCCGCCGTGAGCTGCAGGGTCGGCGGCAGCGCCGCGGCGATCGTGCCGGTCACCGACCGGCCCGTGGCCACCGAATCCCCGAAGTCGCCGACCAGCCCCCGGCCCAGATAGTCCAGGTACTGCACCACGATCGGCTTGTCGAAGCCGTACTGCGCCCGCAGTGCGGCGAGCTCGGCGGGGTCCACCGGCGAGGAGGTCAGTCCGCCGCCCGCCATCGCCGACACCGGGTCGCCCGGCAAGAATTCCAGCACGAAGAACGACACCGTGTACGCCGCCCACAGCACCCCGACCGCCTGTGCGAGGCGGCGTAACACGTACCGGCCCATGCCGGTTCAGCTCCGCCAGGTGTCGTGCAGCCGGGTCCGGCTCGACGACTCGAAGTTCAGGCCGTGCACGGTCGGCGCCGCCGCGAGCACAGTCTCGAGTTCCACCACCGGGATCACGTACGCATTGCGCACCACCAACTGCTGGGCCTGCTCCACGAGCGGGCGGCGCTTGGCCGGATCGGCCTCGGCCGCCTGGGCGGTGAGCAGTCCGTCGAGCTCGCTCGGCGGCAGCCGGTAGGCGTTGACCTGCTGGGTCGAGTACAGCGTGCGCAGGCAGTCGGGGTCGGCGCGGCTCAGGTCGCCGCCCCACAGTCCGTCGAAGTCACCGGACCCGATCAGCTGCGGGAACTGGGTCACCTGGAGCTCCTGGAGCTGCAACTCCACCCCGACCACCTTGAGCTGCTGCTGGACCAGTTCCAGTGCCGCCCGGGTGTTCTGGGAGTTGTTGAACCACACGACGGTGAGACTCAGCCGGGTGCCGTCCTTGCGCCGGATGCCGTCGCCGCCCACCTGCCAGCCCGCCGCGTCCAGCAGCGATGTGGACCGGGCGGTGTCCAGAGCGAGATCCGCCGACAGATCGGTGTAGCCAGGGGTCGTGTGCGAGAGAATGCCGGTGGCGGGCACGGTGCCGCTGGCGAAGACCGCCTCGACGATCTGGCGCCGGTCCACTGCGGCCTGAATTGCCTTGCGCACCTGAACATCTCGCAGGATGGGCCGGGAGTTGTTGAGGCCGAGGTTGAACACCGCCCCCGGGTGCGATCGGGTGAGCAGGGAGATCCCCGACGCCTTCAGCCCGGCTTCGTCGGCTCGGCCGAGGCCGGTGGCGACGTCGAGCTGCCCGGACTGCACACTGCCCGCACGCACCCCGGATTCGGGGATGACGGTGAACTCGATGGAGTCGAGGTAGGCCTCACCCTGCTTGGTCCACAACGGCGAGCCCCACCCGTAGCCGACCCGCTTGGTGATCGTGATCGATTGGTTGGGAACGTATTTCGACAAAACGAAGGGACCGGAGCCGGTCACGCCGTCGCTGCAGCGTTGCTGGGGCGTCTTGGCCGCGTCGGCCGTCGAGATCAGGCCGAGTGCGGCGGTCGAGGTCGCCTGCAGGAACTGCGCGTTGGGCTGTTCGAAGGTGATCTTGGCGGTGTGCTCGTCGACCACCTCGGTGCCGACGTACCCGGTGACATAGCCCTTGGACAGGATGGCGAGAGCGCCCAGCTTGGGGATCGCGTCGAAGTTCGCCTTCACCACTTGCGCGTTCAGCGGGGTGCCGTCACTGAAGGTCACATCGGACCGCAGCCGGAACGTGAACGACCTCGCGTCGGGACTCACCTCCCAGCTCTGTGCCAGCCACGGCACCGGCTGACCGGTGTTGGGATCCTGGTCGGTCAGCGAGTCGACCGTCTCGCGCAGCGAATACAGGGTGTCGCTACTACCGACCTGCTGGGGATCGACGCAGCCCGCGTCGGAGGCGACCGAGAACCGCAGCGTGCCGCCGGATCTCGGTGGACCGGCATCGCCGCCCTGCTCGCCACCGGCGCCACAGGCACCGGTGAACAGGGTGACCGCCGCCGCCGACACCACGGCACAGCGAATCGACTTCGAACGCACAACACTGATCACGCCAGAATTCCTCTGTCTACTGCCCGGATTCACGTGGGACTCACGGCGGGCGACACGACGAAACATTTCACATCTCGAAATACCCGGTCAACAATTCGGATCACCTCGTTCGGAATACATCGTCGCACCGAATAGTGCGGTACGCCATCGGGCGGTGTCCGGGATCGTGCTAGCTTCGCACCGTGTCGATAATCGAACGACGCGCCGAGCGATGTGTTGTCGTCCGGCAGGAGAAAGGACCGACGTGACCGCTGTACATGACAATCTGCTCGCGACGATCGAAGCGGAGCGGGCGATCTTCCGAACGTTCTACAAATTCTTCCGGATCGCCGACACCCAGGAGAGCGAGCGGTTCAGCGAGTGCTTCACCCCCGACGCGCTGATCGAGTACCGGATCATGCCCGGCCCGCCGGTGCTGTTCCACGGCCGTGACGAGTTCACCGATCACATGAGCCGGGTGCCCAAGTCGCAACGCTCCCTGGTCGCCCATGTCATCGGGCAGGCCACCATCGAGTGGAACGGCGATAAACCCCTGCTCACAGCCTATGCGACGGTGTGGCACTGGTTCTCCAGCACCGCGGCCACCGACGTGGGACGACCGGCCGACTGGGTGGTCATCGGGCTGGTTCAGGACGAGTTCGAGCAGTACGAGGGTGAGTGGCTCATCTCGCACCGGGATGTGCGACATGTCGCGGGCCGGGTCGCCGCCGGCCACGGTCCGGGCTGAACATCACGGTTCACCACCGCCGCAAGATCGGGCCGGACTCGTTGCCG
>NZ_JBHUYK010000044.1:0-6058 GCF_042668615.1 Nocardia sp. NPDC057272
TGTTTTTTGTTCTATGGCCAAAACGATATCCCCGCGCGCTCTGGGATGCCTGGCCCTATTGTACCCCACACCTCTGCCGGGGGTGGGGCCGGCGCCCGGGCTCGGCGCGGCCGCATCGCCGCACGGTTACGGTGTCACGGCGATCGAGTCGAACAGCTGCTCCACCGACAGTGCCGCCGATGGTCTCGACGTACCGGACCGCTTTCGCCGTGCGCGGGTGCTCCCAGAGCGAGGTCGGGTTCCCGTCGAACCAGCCGAGATAGCGTTGGTAGACCGCCTTGACGTTGTGGCTCACCGACCCGTAATAGCCACGGGCGCTCCACGCGTCGGCCAGGTTCGGCGACAACTCGAACTGTTCGGCGATCTCCGGGCCGTTGAGTCCCTCGTTCATCATCCGCAGGGTCTGGTCGTGCAGGTACATGTACAGGTCGCGCTGCAGCGCCAGGAATTCCATGATGTTCTCCGCACCCCAGGTGGGCCAGTGGTGCGAGGCGAACGCGACGTCGGCGTCGACGGCGAACATCTCGATCGCCTCGTCGATGTAGCGCGACCAGATCCGCGGATCGCGCACCTGGGCGCCGCGCAGGGTCAGCAGGTTGCGCAGATTGTGGGTCGCGTTCTCGGCGAGACAGAGGGCGCGGTGGCGGGGGAAATAGAGGTTCATCTCCGCGGGCGCTTCGGTGCCCGGCGTCATCCCGACGCCGTACATGTAGGTGCCGCGCCGCGTCATCACGACACCCGCGTAGACGTTCTCCGACACGGCCTCCGCCATGAGGCCGGCGGGCGTGAGAATCGGCCCCTCACCACGACCGTCGGGCAGCACGCCGTCGACACGCCGGCTGGTCAGCTGCGTGTCTTCCCGGCCTTCGGGGATGTCCGCAGCTGACCGGCTCCGCTACAGGTTGACGCCGAAATCGCGGGCGATGCCTTCCAGGCCGGAGGCGTAGCCCTGGCCGGTGGCGCGGAACTTCCACTCGGCGCCGTTGCGGTACAGCTCGCCGAAGACCATGGCGGTTTCGGTGGACGCGTCCTCGGAGAGGTCGTAGCGCGCGAGTTCCTCGCCGTTGCTGCGGTCGAGGACGCGGATATAGGCGTTGCGCACCTGGCCGAAGGACTGGTTGCGGGTGGCGGCGTCGTAGATCGAGACCGGGAACACGATGGAGTCGATCGTGGCCGGGGTGTTGGCCAGGTCGACGTTGATCGTCTCGTCGTCACCGTCGCCGGCGCCGGTGGTGTTGTCGCCCGCGTGCTCGATCGCGCCCTCGGGCGACTTCAGGTTGTTGAAGAAGACGAAGTGCCCGCTCGACACCACCTTCTTGTCGGCGCCGAGACCGATGGCGCTGGCGTCGAGGTCGAAGTCGGTGCCGGTGGTGGTCCGCAGATCCCAGCCGAGGCCGACCGCGACGGCGGTGAGGTTCGGCGCCGCCTTGGTCAGTGAGACATTGCCGCCCTTGGACAAGCTGACACCCATATCGAATCCCCTTGCTCATCGCGGCACGAAGCGCGCCGACGCCCACACCCTAGCGTTCGACTCTGAACGTTTGCTGTGATCAATCCTGTTCGGCCGCACCCGTTTCCACGGGCATGCGGTCGGCACCCCAACTGCGCCGCAGATAGCCGATCACCCGGTCCAGCTCCGCGCGCTCGACGGCGGCCAGCTCACCCGGCTCGAGCGGATCGAAATGGAAGATGTAGAGCCGCGAGGCGAATTGCTCGAAGGGCAGCGACGCTTCACCGAAACGCTCACCGTGCCCGGCTGTTCCGACGACGACCCCGTCGCCCCAGTCCTGGCCGCTGTCGTTGTTCGGGTTGTAGAAGTACACCCGCATCACGTCCTGCGGGTCGAGGCTGACGCGCAGCACGGTGATCGCGTGCCAGCCGACGAAGCGGGCCGCGCTGTCGGTGACGGCGATACCGGCGGGCTGCGGGTGGATCACCGGCTGGTTGCCGTTGTAGAAGGGGTGATACCCGGCGTAGAAGTGGCGCAGGAATTCGTCGAGGTCGGTCAGCTGTCCGGTGGCCACGTCGACATTGATCCGGAAGCCGCGTCCGGACCACCAGCCGTGGAATTCCGGGTTGATCCAGCGGTGCGGATCGCCGTCGCGGCCGATACAGCGCCGTCCCATCTCCGCGTAGATCCGGTCCAGGTGCGGTACCACCAGCAGCGATACCGGGTCCAGATCCAGTTGCAGCGCGGTCGATTCCGTGTCACCGGTCTCGCGCGAGGAGATCGGCTGTCCTTCGAAGTGCATGACGATCTCGTCGTCGCGCGCGGCCCACACCAGCGTCTGCAGCAGATAGTCAGGGTCGTTGTAGGCCCACATCGACAGTGCCCGCGCCGATTGGCAGGTGGGGTTGTCGCCCTGCCCGATTCCCAGCGGCAGGCCGAGAACCGACAGCATCCCCGACAGCAACCACGCCCGCGGTTCCGGCGTCGGCCCGAACACCTGGGTCAGCCGCCGACGCGAGTGCGGCGAAAGCCGCAGTGCCAGTTGACGCCACAGCGCGGGCGCGACCGGCGGCTGATAGAGGATGCCGCGTTCGAGCAGCAAGGTGAGTCCGTACACGCACTGCGCCGTTTCGACGTGGACGGCCTGCTCGATGAGGGTGTGGACGAGTTCGTGATAGCAGAGCAGGCTGTCGCGGCCGGTGCTGGACAGACCCATCGCCTCGCCGAGCAGGTACGCACCCTTGGTGAGCAGAAAACGCAGCAGCACAGCGTGATACGGCGAGACCAGCCCGGTGTCGTGCATGGACCGCGCGAATCCCGTTGCCTCGTACTGCAACGCACTGTCGTCCATCGATTCCAGCCGCGCGCGGTAGACCTCGACCCCGGGGTCTTCCCTGCACCCCTCGGTGGTCCCGTAGAGGCTGCTGATCAGCCGGTCGGCGCCCAGACCGCTGGCGCCGAGATCCACGTCGGGATTCGCCCGGGCCACGGCGATCTGGGTGATCATCCGCTTGACCCCGTCGACCTGGATCGGCCGTTGCCGCAGGATGCGCCAGATCTCGTCGACCAGGTTCTCGAGCACCTTCTCGTACCCGACCTCGGCGACGAGATAGTGCAGCAGCTCGCGCGAGACCTGCGCCATCCGCCCCTGCTGTTCCCGCTCGGCCTCGGTGGGCGGGGAGAACAGCAGCGACAGATTCACCGCGAGTACCTGCGACAGATGATCAGCGGCCTGTTCGGCCGAAACCAGCGCGTGCCGATATTCGCCCTTGGCCACCGCGAGCAATCGCAGATCACTCACCGCCTCCAACACCATGGTGTCGGCGTTGGCGCTGCGCAACGCACCGGTACTCAGCGCCGGGATGAGGATCTGCGGTTGTGCCCAATCCGTGCCGAGGAACAGGCCCGCGGTCTCCAGCTTCTCGGCGCGTTCGCGCACCGCGGCGCAACCGCCGGGCAGCAGAAGCACCCGCCGCAGGGAGTCCATGACCCTGGGCAGCTTGACCTGCTTGCCGAAATCGCCTGCGTCCGCGAGGGACTGTGTGGCGTGGTCCATCGTGGCGAGGCGCCGGTCCAGGCTCGTCCCGTCGTGGCCGTCCGGACTCAATCGCCGATCCCTTCGCCCACCGTTGCCATGGCAACGGATCAGATATAGAAGTCGAGCTCTTCTTGTCGCTTCAACAGATCCCGCAGAGTGTACGGGTCCTCACCGAAGAAATAGAGCAGACCCCAGTGATTACCGAATGCGGTTCGTTTGGTGACCTTTTCGGCCTGCGGCGCGGTGAGCTCGTGCGTCTCGAAGTAATCGTGATCCTCGGTCTCGGGCGGCACCGACAGCCGGCTGACCACACGTCGCCGCGGATACACGCCGAAGCACCCCGCATGGCCGGTGGCATCCACCACTTCCTTCGGGAAGAACGCGTCGATCTCCTCGTCGGTGGTCTTCGGGTCGAACGCCAGCACCAGTGCGTGGTAGGCGTTGAAACCGTATGTCCGTTCCAGTAGTTCGAACACCTTGAAACCCGGTGGCCGGTAAGCGACCTCGCCGAAATACATTTCCCCGTCGCTGGTGACGAAGTACTCGGGATGGATGAAGCCGAACTCGATGTCGAAAGTCTTGATCAGCTTTTCGACCTGCCGGGTGATCTCGGGCCGATATTTCTCGAGTTCCGGCGTCGCGGGGACGAACACCGAGTATCCGAGCGTCACGTACTCCGAGATGTTCAGGAAGCAGATGCGGCCGTTGTGGACCCAGGCCTCGACCGCGAACTCCCAGCCGTCCAGGTGTGATTCCATCAGCATCGGGAACTCGTCGTCGGGGATGGAGTCCACCTCGTCGGGGGTCCGGATGATCCGGTGACCGAGACAGCCCGCCTTGTCGAACGCCTTGAGGTGAATCGGATCGTTGGGATCACCGTCGAGTTTCAGCAGGGTTTGATTGACCCGCTTCAGGAATCGGATCACGTCATCGCGTTCGTGCGCCTCTTCGAAGATTCCGACCCGGATACCGCCGAGCTGCGCGCGCCGCTTCATCAACGACTTGTCACGCAGCAACATCGACTGCCCGAGCAGGCGAGGATTGTCGAGCAGGACGGAGTTGATCGCCCCGGCCCATTCCACCGTCTCCTCGAAGATCGGAATGGCGACATCGACCCCCTTTTTCTTCAGGGTCTCGGCGATCTCCATCGAACGATCGTTGAGCCGCTCGAAATCCCAGGGGATATAGGGTATGTCGTGCTCCGTGCAATAACTTTCCGCCCATTCGGGCGCAACTACGATATAGCGGCGGTCGAACCGGTCAACCGCCTCGACCGCATTCAAACTCCAGCCCAGCAGGGCTACATAACCTTTGTTCGGGTTTCGACTTTTCGATTCGTCAGCTGAAATCGACAAACCTTATCCCTTCTCGAACTCCACAGCCCGGAAACCGGGACGCTGAAATGAATCCCTGCAGGGCTGCCATTTTCATGGAGTACCCGGCCCCTGCTCGATCAACCATGACGAAGCTGTGACCGAGGGCTTGTGACCGGGCGTGACCAGCACCCACCCCACGGCGGGACTACGCTCAGGCAATGCCCGGTCCAGAGACCCCTCCGCCGCCACGCAACGGTGTCGGCCTCGCGTCGTTGGTGCTCGGCATCATCGCCTGCGCGGTCTCGTTCATTCCTGTCGTCAGCGAGTTCGTCGCCGCCCCAGCCGGTATCGGCGCCGTGGCCGCCGCGTTCATCGGCTGGGAACGGATCGAGAACGGTGTGGCCACCAACCGCGCCGACACGATCGCGGGCGGCATCCTCGGCGCGATCGCCCTGGCGGTCACGGCCCTCGTCTACCTCGCGACCCACTCCGGCTGACGAGCGTATTCCGTCGTCATGCACGGGGCGGGCGAAGTCCGTAGCCTGAAAATCGTGATTACTCTCAAGAAGGAAGACGGCGCGGCCGATCTCGCCGGTATCACCAAAATGAGCGTGGGGGTGAGCTGGGATCCGTCGGCGGGTTCCAGCGGTGGAATTCTCGGAATGGCCCGGCGCAAGCGCGGTGTCGACCTCGACCTGATCGCCGTGCTGTTCCAGGGCGCTGAGCCGGTGCGATTCGCCGGCCTGGATTCGCTCGACCCGCTCGGCAACGGATCGGTGCTGCACACCGGCGACGAGCAGACCGGTGCGGCCGCGGGCGACGACGAGACCGTGCACGTCACGTTCGCCAATGTTCCCCCCGCGATCGACTCCATCGTCTTCGTGGCCGTCGCGTTCAAGAAGGGCAGTTCCTTCGAGAAGGCGAACAACGTCTCGTTCAAGATCTACGACGCCACCGGCGGCGATACCCAGCCTGTCGCCGATATCTGGCCGTCACTGCTCGGTGCGGAGAACGCCAACGCGATCGCGCGGACCTTCCGCAACGGTCCGGTGTGGCAGCTGGAGGTCCTCGACCGCAAGGGCAAGATCAAGCAGGGCGATCGCCAGGCGTTGCTGCGCTTCGCGATCGGCTGACATCGCGGCGGCGGGGCCCGGCGCGCGGTGGGCCCCCGGCCCCCCCCGCGCCGGGGACCACCAACCCCAAAAAAACCAATATGGTCAAAAACCAAAATACTAAAATAACGAGTAATATAAA
>NZ_JBHUYK010000044.1:6068-39361 GCF_042668615.1 Nocardia sp. NPDC057272
TTTTTACTCAACTTTGGCGTTGGGGGGTTCCGCTATCGGCTGACTGGGGGGGGGGGGGCCCGGGGGGGCGGTGCGCGGGGCCCCCCCGCGGCGCGGGGAACAGACCTCCCACTTTCACGCATTTGCGACATCAGCGAAGTTCGTCAAGACCACGCGATTTAGGTGTTCCCTGAATAGTTGCTGCGCTACGGTTTTCCGCATGGACGACATCGAGTTGGATTTGCCGAGCGTCGCTACTTCCCACAACGCCGGACGAATTCTGGAAATCGGCGCGGTCGGTCTGCGCAACCCCCTGCCCGTCGACGGAGAACAGACCCACGCCTATGTGTGCTGCGTCGACGGCACCACCCTGCAGCTCCCGGATTCGCTGCAGAACTGGGCCATGCAAACCCTCGCCGCGAACTTCGACCTACGCGCGACCGGCCTACCCTCACTGTTCCCCTGCCGCTTCGAATTCGGCATCCGCGACGGCGCGGCCTACGCCGTACCGGTCACCCAGCGGTCGCTGCGCGAGAAGGCGAACGCGTGACGACCTGAGCGACGCCTATCGTCACACCATGGACCAGGGACTCACCTACACCCCAGCCGGCGCGACCAGCCCCGCCGACGATCTGTGGACCGGCGAATTTCCCGGCTTCCGCCGGTTCGACACCACCGTGGTGATCGGGCACGGCGAGCCTCGATGGACGGCCGCGTCCGAATCGGTGCTGCGGTGGGGTATCAAGCGCCGCAGCGGTTTTAGAGTTGCCTCCGATGCCGCGGTGTCGACGGACGCGGAGTACCGGATCAGCGCGGGATGCGGACCTGTCTCCGTCCACGAACCGGTTCGCGTAGTCGCCGTGATCGACACCGAGAACCGGTGCGGCTTCGCCTACGGCACCCTGCCCGGTCATCCGGTCAGCGGCGAGGAAGCCTTCGTCGTGCACCGGGATTCGACCGGCACCGTCTCGCTGACTCTGCGTTCACTGACGAGACCGGCACCGGCCGGACCATGGCGCTCCCTCTTCCCGGCACTTCTCGTCGCACAGCGCCTCTACCGTCGGCGATACCTGCGCGCGCTGGTGGACTAGGCGATCGGCGGCAGGTGAACGACCTGGCCCGCGTAGGCCAGACCGGCGCCGAAGCCGAGTAGCAGCGCGGTGTCGCCGGCATCGGCGGCGCCGGAGCGCAGGAGCTGTTCCATGGCCATCGGGATGGAGGCGGCGCTGGTGTTGCCGGTTTCGATGATGTCGCGCGCGACGGCGACGGTGTCGGGCAGGCCGAGGGTGCGGACCAGCGCGTCGGTGATGCGGATATTGGCCTGGTGCGGAACGAACGCGTCGAGGTCGTCGGCCGTGAGGCCCGCGTGGTCGAGCGCGTCACGACAGGCCTTCTCCAAGAACGTGACGGCCCAGCGGAAGACCTCGGTGCCGTTCATCCGGATGTAGGGACGTTGTGAAGTGCCTCCGCTGGCCTCTGCCGCGGCCACTTCGGCGAAGTACTCCAGAAAGTCCTTGTCCTGCTTGATCGCCGACGTGCGCGCGCCATCCGATCCCCACGCGACCGGGCCGATGCCCTCCTGCTCGGCCGGCCCGACGACGACCGCACCGGCACCGTCGGCGAAGATGAACGCGCACCCGCGATCGGTGGTGTCGAGCAGATCCGACAAGCGCTCCACGCCGATCACCAGCACCTGCCGCGCCTGACCCGAGCGCACCAGATTCGCCGCATCGGCCAACGCGTAGCAGAAGCCCGCGCAGCCCGCGGAGATATCGAACGCGGCGGTGTCGTGCATACCGAGTTCGGTCGCCACCACCGCGCCCGCCGACGGACCGAGCACCATCTGCGACGACGTCGCCAGCACCACCGCGTCGATCTGCTCGGCGCTCACCCCGGACGCCGTGAGCGCATCCCGAGCAGCCGCGACACTCATCGAGACGATCGTCTCGTCGGGCTCGGCCCAGTGCCGGGCGGCGATCCCGGAACGTGTCTTGATCCACTCGTCCGAGGACTCGATCGCGTCGACGATCTCGGAGTTGGGCACAACACGGCGCGGGCGGTACACGCCGAGGCCGAGAATTCCCGCGTGGGTGACCGGAACCGCGGTGGCAATGGGGGTGGGCATGACATCCTCTCCATATGAACCGATCGGTTCACGTAGGAATAGGTCTAACATGAACCGATCGGTTCAATCAAGGGGTAGGAGAAGATCGGATGGCCGCCGGACCACGCGCCCGACTCATCGAGCACACGATCAGCACCGTCCAGGAACACGGCGTGCACGCGTCCTCCCTCAGCGAACTACTCGAGCGCAGCAGAACCTCACGCAACTCGCTGTACCAGCACTTCCCTTCCGGGAAGGGCGAATTGGTGCAGACAGCGGCACGGATCGTGGCGCGCCTGGTGTACTCGCATGTGAGCGCCATGGCGGACGCCCTGCAGACCGCGCCGTCGGCCCAGCAGTGGCTCACCGATCTGCTCGCCTTCTGGCGCGCCCCGCTGGAGAAGTCCGACTACACCGCGGGCTCGTTCATGATGGCGGCCGCTCTCGACGAACTCGACCCCGCCGTCCAGTCCATCGCGGGCCAGGCGTTCGCCGAATGGACCGCCCGGCTCGCCGACGGGATCGTCGCCACCGGGATCGAGCGGTCGACCGCGGTGTCGCTGGCCGGATTCCTGCTCACCACCATCGAGGGCACGATCGTGCACAGCCGCGCGCTCAAGTCGGCGCATCCGTTCGACCAGGCTGTCACTCAGCTGACGATCCTGTTCAAGGTGCACCTGACCGAGCGGTGAGCCGTCTCACGAGATGCTGTGTGCCGCATCGAGTTCGGCGCGCAGGGTGGCGATGATCCGGCGGCGGGCGGCCGCCCCTTCGGAACTGGGCGTCAGCGGGTAGACGTGCACGAGCCCGTGTTCTTCCTGATAGTCGAGATCGACGCCCGCAGCGCGTGCCTTCGCCGCCAGCAGGCGGGCGTCGGGGTTCAGGATGTCGTCGGTGCCGGTGAACACGGTGATCGGGCCCAGCCCGCCGAAGTCGCCGAACAGGGGGCTGACCAGGGGGTCCTTCATCGAGAGTTCGCCGCTCCACATCCGGCCGAACACCAGCCCACCGTCGCGACCCAGCCACGGGTCACGCAGCAGAACCGCGTCGATCTCGGGATTCTCGAGAGTGAGGTCGAGCGCGGGCGAGATCAGCAGCGTGCGGGGCACGATATGGCCCGCGTCGCGCAGGTGCAGCGCGGTGGACAGCGCGATCTGACCGCCCGCGGAGTCGCCGGCGAGGAAGGTCGGACCGTAGCGCTCCGCGGCCGCGGTGACCAGTTCGGCGAAGCGGGGAATCACCTCCGCCGCGGTGCCGAACGGAATCAGCGGGTAGATCGGGACCGTCACGACGAGATGCGTCTGGGCGGCGATCCTGGCCGCGAGTTGCCAATGTTGCGAAGCGATCTCGCCCACCCACCCGCCACCGTGCGCGTACACGAGGCCGCCGCGGGAGATCCCGTCCGACGGTGTCAGCGTGTAGATCGGCCAGCCACGGTCGTGCTCCACCGAGACCTCGACACCACGGAGTTTGCGTGGCGGACCGTAGGCGAGGGGCCGCAGACCGCGCTCGCGCACGTGCGCAGCGGCCAGCTCGGCATCGACGTAATTCCGGTTGCGCCGGGTGACCCGCAGGAATCCCGGAATCACGAACCGACTCATCACACCGGGCACCGCGACCTCCACTCGACGACGAGACCGGTGCGGTCCAAGCGCTCGGGCCGAGCGTCACCGGTGCCAGCCAAGCTACTCCGTGCCGGCCTCAGCCGAGGGGCTGCTCGGTGACATCGGTGCGCAAGCTGGTGCCGTTGAGGTCCAGATAGAGCACGCCCTCGGTGACCGAGAGGGTGGCGGTATTGCGACGGTCGACCAGCCTCGCGGCCTCATCGATGAACGCCCGATCGAAACTGACCAGCGGAATCTGCGCCGCGTTGTGAATCTTCTTGCCCGCGTACTGCGCGAGCACCTTCGCCGGGTCGCGGTGGGTGTAGACCACAGCCCGACCAGCGAGTTTGCTCCCGCGGTGAATACGGTCCGCGTCGGGCGCGCCGACCTCGATCCACGCGGTCGTCCGGCCGGTCATATCCCGAACCTGTACCGCGGGCTCATCGGTGGCCGAGATCCCGCCGTCGCTGAACACGATCCCCTCCTCGTACTGCAAGCAGTAGGCGAGGATCCGGGTGATCATGTACTCGGCCGTCTCCGACGGGTGCCGGGCAACCCGCAACTCGAGATCCTCGTACACCCCCCGATCCACATCGGCGAGCTGAACGGCGAAGTTGTGCAGTGTTGCGCTGAGTGCCATAGGAGCTCCGACCCTACCGGGCCGCGACGTCGCCTACTCGCGAGCACCCGGTTGCACTTACCGGTCCGGACCGCCAGCATCTCTACATGAGAATCACTCACGTTTCGGCTCTGGCCGCCGTTTTCCTCGCACTCGGCACGGCAACCGTTGCGGCAGAACCGAATGCGGCCGACTCGCCCCGCCAGGCCATCGCCCGCGCCTACCTCGACGCCCTGGTCTCCCACGACGCGAGCGCGGTCCCCTTCGCCCCCGACGCCACCCGTGTCGAGGCCGGCCTCCAAACCGGCTACTCGGGCCCGCAACTGAGCGCCGACTTGGAGCACGGCCTCCAGTACCGCGTGATCCAAGGCATTCGCGACCTCACCATGTCCGAATCCGGCGACACGGTCACCACCCACTACCTCCTCGACGCCGGAGTGGCCGATATCCGCCTGACCACCGTGGAGATCACCGAGACCTTCGTCATCCCGGTGGACTCCATCCAGACGATCGAGGCCACGATCACGCCGGTGCAGTAAGAAACTCGCGGCCGACGAGCTGTCTCGCGCTCACTGGTCCGCGTCCAGCAAGGCCCGCGGGGCTGCCTGACGCCACGAGTCGGTGACTATGGCTTCCAGTTCCTCGCGATCGTCGAGTGCCGCCAGTCGGACTCGGACCCAGGGGTTACCGGACTCGTGCGAGGCGATCCAGAATTTGCCGGGTTCGGCGAGGACCAGTTCGTCGCGGTCGACAATCGGGCAGCGGACCGCCATCGAGGTCTCGTCGTCGGGCAGGGTGAGGAACAGCTTGCCGGCGACCTTGAAAATCGGCATGCCCCAAGCGAAGTGCTCTGCCGTCTGCGGCATTGACAGCACGAAGGCGCGGACGTCCTCCCCGGTGACATTCATGCCCACATCCTGACACCACACACCGACACGATCGGATCCATCGCCGCGGGACCGCTAGTCGACGGCACCGAGGGTGGCGACGGTTTTCCGGGCGCGGGAGGCGGTGATCCGGCGGCCGATCACGCCGTGGCGGGGGGCGAAGAGGTAGACGAAGGTGAAGGCGATGCCCTGGGTCACCACGACCATGCCGCCGGCGGCGGTGTCGAGGTGGTAGCTGATGTAGAGGCCGGTGACCGCGCACAGCACCGAGATGGTGGGGGCGATGACGAGCATGCGGGAGAAGCGGTCGGTCAGGAGATAGGCGGTGGCGCCGGGGATGATCAACATGGCCACCACCAGCACCACGCCGACCGCTTGCAGCGCGACCACCGAGGTCAGGGCCAGCAGGGCCAGCAGGGCGGTGCCGAGGACGCGAGGGTTGAGGCCGATGGCGTGGGCGTGGGTGGCGTCGAAGGCGTAGAGAGTGAAGTCACGGCGTTTGAGGACCAGGGCGACCAGGACGATGGCGGCCAGGATCATGATCTGGATCATCTCGCCGCGGCTCACGCCGAGCAGGTTGCCGAAGACGATGTGGTTCAGGTCGGTCTGGCTCGGCGTCACCGACACCAGCACCAAACCGAACGCGAACAGGGTGGTGAACACGATGCCGATGGCGGCGTCTTCCTTCACCCGGCTCGTATCGCGGACCACGCCGATCAACGCCACCGCGAGGAACCCGAAGATCACCGCGCCGACAGCGAACGGCCAGCCGACGATGTAGGCCAGCACCACACCGGGCAGCACGGCGTGCGACACCGCGTCACCCATCAGCGACCAGCCGATCAGCACCAGCCAGCACGACAGCACCGCACAGACCACGGCGGCGGTGACCGTGGTGGCCAGCGCGCGCACCATGAATTCGTAGCGCAGCGGGTCGATGAAGAATTCCTCGAGGCTCATCGGTCTCCGTCCACATCCAGGCCGAAGGCCTTGGCCAGGTTCTCCGGGCGCAACACCACATCGGGGTCGCCGTGCTCGAGCACCCGGCGGTTCAACAGCACTGCCTCGTCGGCCAATTGGGGCAACGCGTGCAGATCATGGGTGGACACCAGGATGGTGGCCCCGTCGGCGGCGAGCTCACGCAACAGCGCGGTGATGGTCGCCTCGGAGCGCTTGTCGACACCGGCGAACGGCTCGTCGAGCAGCAGGATCGTGGCCTCCTGGGCGATGCCCCGCGCCACGAACGTGCGCTTCTTCTGACCACCCGACAGCTGCCCGATCTGCCGGTCGGCCAGGTCGGTGAGCTCGACGCGGGCCAGCGCCGCGTCGACGGCGGCGCGGTCGGCCTTGCTCGCCCGGCGGGTGAACCCCATTTTCCCGTAGCGCCCGGTCATCACCACATCGCGCACCGACAGCGGAAAACTCCAGTCCACGTCCTCGGACTGCGGCACGTAACCGAGACTGCCCGCCTTGCGCGCGGCGGCCGGGGGGCGGCCGTTGATCAGCACCCGGCCTCGATCGGGCGTGACCAGTCCCATCACGGTCTTGAACAGCGTCGATTTGCCCGAGCCGTTCATACCGATCAGCCCGCACACCCGGCCCGATTTCAGGGTCAGTTCGACAGTGTCGAGAGCGAGCACATCACCGTAGTAGACTGTCACGTCCTGGATTTCGACAACCGGTGCGGTCATTTCGAGACTCCGGCGAGTGCGGTCGCGATGGTCTTCGCGTCGTGGCGGATCAGGTCCAGGTAGGTCGGGACGGGTCCGTCGGCCTCGGAGAGCGAGTCGACATAGAGCACGCCGCCGAACCGTGAACCGGACGCCTCGACCACGCGTTGCATCGGCGCGTCCGACACCGTCGATTCACAGAACACGGCGGGCACGCCGCGCTGGCGAACGAAGTCGATGGTCGAGCCGATCTGCTGCGGGGTGGCCTGCTGTTCGGCGTTGACCGGCCAGATGTACTTCTCGGTCAGCCCCGCGTCGCGAGCCAGGTAGGAGAACGCGCCCTCGCAGGTGACCAGGGCGCGCTGGTCGGCGGGCAGGGTGTTCACCGCGGCGACGAGATCGTCGCGCACGGCGCCGAGCTGCGTCTTGTAGGCATCACCGTTGGCACGGTAGGCGTCGGCGTGTTCGGGGTCGAGATCGGTGAACGCGCGGACCATGTTGTCGACGTAGATCTGCGCGTTCACCGGCGACATCCAGGCGTGCGGATTGGGCTTGCCCCGGTAGGCGTCCTCGCTGATGTCCATCGGCGCCACCCCTTCGCTGACCACGGCGTGCGGCACATCGAGGTCGGCGACGAACTGGGTGAACCAGGCCTCGAGGTTCAGCCCGTTGTCCAGGATCAGATCAGCCTTGGCGGCCTTCTTGATATCGCCCGGCGTCGGCTCGTACCCATGGATCTCAGCCCCCACCTTGGTAATCGATTCGACCCGCAAATGCTCGCCTGCCACATTCCGCGCCATGTCGGCCAGGACCGTGAAGGTGGTGAGAACCACCTTCTTCCCGTCGTCATCGGAGGTGATCCCACCGCAGGCGGTCAGCGCGAACGCCATGACACTCAGAACACATGCCGCAAGTACCCGGCGGCGCGCCGGCGAACGGTAGAACCCAACCCTCATTCCGGAATTATATTGTTCGGGTACCCGAACTTTCAAGTTCTGGGCTTGAAACAGTCGCGAGGACGGCTCAGGATGCCCAGGGCGGGGTGAAGGTAGAGCCGTCGGGGAGCTCGGCCGCGAAGCCGACCCGCACAGTCACCAGCAGCCTGGCGATCTCGTCGGCCGAGTTCGCGAGGGCGATCATCGAACCGGCGGGCGCGACCGCCGCGTCACCGGGTTTCATCGGCGTGGATTCGCCGTCGATCGTCATCGTCACCTCGCCCGACAGCACAACGAACGCCTCCTCACCCAGGATGCGATGGGGTACGCCGACCGAATCGGCCCGAACCTCGGTCTGCCAGACGCACAGCTCGGCACTGCCGGTGCCGGGTCGGACGAGGGACGTGAAGCGGGCGTTGTGCACCTCGTGCACCTGCGCGTCCGCGGAACGGATCACCGGCATTCGAAACCTCCATAAGGTCAATCAACTTGTCTATATAGTCAAGTAGATTGACTATTGTGTCAAGTGCCAGAATGACTGTCGTGCCCGCGAACGCAGACCTCCCCCTCCTGCTGCTCGCGGCAGCGGCCGAGGTAACCCAGGCAGTGCACGCCAGGGTCGCCGCGGCGGGGTTCACCGACATCCGGCCGACGCACGGCTTCGCGTTCGTCCGCATGGCGCCCGACGGCGCGACGGTCGGGGAGATCGCCGACCACCTCGGCGTCACCAAACAGGCAGCCAGCCAGCTGGTCGACGAGCTGGTCACCAAGGGCTACGCCGATCGCAATCCACACCCGCGCGATGCGCGCGCCCGCCTGATCACCCTCACCGAGCGCGGCTGGGCGTGCACGCGAGCCGCCGACGCCGCCCTCGCCGAGTTCACCCAGAACTGGTCGGACACCCTCGGCGCGACCACTCTCACCCAGCTCAGCAGGGCGCTGGGTCGTGTCGTCACCCCGGGGCGGGTCCGCCCGAGCTGGTGAACCGCCACCACCGCCGTAACCAAATCTTGCAAACCGACGATGTGCATAACGGGTACCCAACAATCCGAAGAACTGGATTTTCAAAACCTGCGCGGTGTCACGGCGAGCGGCATACTCTCGGATCGAGCGGTGACGCGCCACCGCAGCACCCGGGCCGACGGTCCGGGTAGCGCACTCGTCACGTCACCGTTCGTCTCGATCCCGGAGGGTCAATGTCAGCCCTGGTCACCGTTCCCACAATCGACACCGTCACTCGGCACAAGTACGAGCGGCTGCAGTACACCGGTTCGGCCGGCGTGGTCGCCTCGCTCGAGGACGCCCGCCTCGTGGATCGCTGGCGCGCCGCCTACCCCGACTGGGACGGCGAGCACTGGGCGTTCGACGCGGGCACCGACAGCCCGGGGCGGCTGCGCCCGATCAATGTCGCGGCGCGCAACAACTGATCAACGCGGTGACGAGCGCCTGATCAGCGCGGTGCACACCACCCTGATCAGGCAGCACCCGCGGCAGCGGCCCGATCGACGATCCGCGGGAACGGGCTCGCCGCTTCCAGCTGGTAGGCCAGGTCGAGCAGCGTCCGCTCGTCACCACGGCGCGCGGCCAGCTGGACCGATCCGGGCAGGCCGCTGGGCACCAGACCGTGCGGCAGCGAAATGCCAGGTCCCCCACCGACATTGTTGAGCGGGGTGAAGCCGACGTAGTCGGCGAGCTTGGCGAACAGCGCGTCGAACGGCTGGCCGGGCGCGAGCTCGCCGATGCGCGGCGCGGGATGCGAGAGCACCGGGGTGAGTAGCACGTCGACCTCGGCGAAATGCCGGTCGTAGGCCGCGACTCCCCCGCGCAACCGCCACGTCGACGCGGCCACCGCGAGCGGATTGCGCTTGGCCAGCCCGATCAGACCGGTGGTGAACGGGTCGAGCTTGCGCGCATCGAAGTACCCGCGGTGCCCCAGCCGGAACGACAGCGCCATCGCCGCGGCCATCACCGCCCAGTACTGCTTGAAGTCCTCGACGAAGCGCGGATCCACATCCAGCCGCATCTCGACGATCTCGTGGCCGAGGCCCTCGAGTACCTTCGCCGCCGAGGCCAGGACCGCGCCGTTGTCGGCGTGCACCGGCCGGCCGAGGACATCGGCGGTGATCAGGCCGATCCGCGACCGTCGCGCACTCGGCCCCTCGACCAGACCCACCGGGGGCAGCGCCGGATTCGCACCGAATCGTTCCACGGCGGCCAGGTAGTGCGCGGTGTCGCGGACCGAGCGGGTGACCACACCCTCGGCGACCAGATGCACCGGCAGTTTGCGGGCACCGGGCTGGTCGAGCAGGCGGTTTCGGGTGGTTTTCAGGCCGACGAGACCGTTGGCCGCGGCGGGAATGCGGATCGAGCCGCCACCGTCGTTGGCATGCGCGATCGGCACCACCCCGGCCGCCACGAGCGCCGCCGAACCGCCCGAGGAGGCGCCCGCCGAGTACTCCGGATTCCACGGATTGCGGGTCGGCGCGCGATCGGTGAATTCGGTACTCGCGGTGAGCCCGAATTCCGGCAGCGTCGATTTACCGAGCACGATCACGCCCGAGTGCAGGAACTGCGCGCCGGGACCGCTGGTGACCGTGGCCGGACGCGGCGTGAACGCGGCCGAGCCGTGGCAGCTGGGCAGCCCCGCGATGTCGGTGTTGTCCTTCACGAACGCGGGCACCCCGGCGAACACCCCCGCGGTCTCGGGCGTCGACGCCGCGCGATCGAAACACGTCATCTGCACCGCGTCCAGCCTCGGGTCGACCCGCCGCGTCCTGGCGACAGCGGCCTCGAGAACCTCCGTCCGGCTCACCTCCCCCGCGCGCAACGCCGCGGCGACACCGACCGCGTCCAGCGTTCCCAGGGCATCGTCGGTGAATCCGTGCACGGCAGAGCTCATATCCGCAGCGTAATGCGAGGAGTCGGCCCTTTGCAGCGGTAACGAGATTCCGCGGGGGCCGCGATCTACTTGGCGGGAGCCACGAAAGGCTGGTTGATCGTGGCGAGGTACTGGACCACCGCGCCGACCGCCACCGGCGCGGTCACCAGAATCTGCCCGGCCACCGTACCGAGGGCACCGATCGCGAGGACACCACCGAGACAGCCCACCGCGGCGGCCGGGATGAACGGGCCGAACATCCCGACGATCGTGGCCGCGGCGACCGTTGCCCCGGCGATGCCGCCGAGCACACAACCCACCGCGGCGCCCCCGAGGCCGCCGACGAGGGTACCGATGCTGGCGCCCATCCCGATGGTGCTGGTCATCCGCGACCAGGCGGCCTGCTCCCGGTCGTATTCGGACTTCCACGGCGCCTTGTCCTCGAACGGCAGGGCGATCGGGCGGTAGACGGCCTCGGCCATCGTCAGCTCGGGGGTGAGAGTGGCCGCGCGGCCGTCGATGCGGGCCGTGATGGGGAACAGGAAGTCATCGACGGCGAACGTGAGTGGCGTCGCGGAGACCAGCGTGCCCGCGGTATCGCGTATCTCGAACACACCGTTGTTCACCGTCAGCGACCCACGGTCGATCTCGATGATCGACGCGTGGTCGGTGGCGTGCGCGGTGAAGGAGACCGGCTGGTCGACAGCGCTGGGCTGCGCCTGCGCAGTCCCCGCCGAGACAGTCAGCGCGGCGATCGACAGCGCAAGGGGCACAACGAATTTACTCGAGAACACAGGTGTTTCCTCATCGGATTCCAGTCGAGCGAAGTGCCCGACTATCGCAATCCTAACGAAAATGGTTATCATTAGCATCTTGCTCGAGGGTTGGAGGACATGTGGGACACCTGTTGATGGTGGAGAGCTGGGTCGGTTCGATGAGCACCCTGCTCCCGGCGGGAATCAAGGACAGTGGCCACGAATTCAGCTTTCTGACCCGGGATCTCGGGCACTACCTGCGGGCGGGAACACCCCTGCCGCACCCCCTGCTCGGGGCGACCAACGTGTTCACCGCCGAGACCAACGACGAGTCGGCACTGCTGCCCCACGTGCGAAAACTTCAGGCGGCATTCGGTTTCGACGGTGTGCTCACCTCGTGCGACTACTACCTGCCGACCGTCGCCGCGATCGCCGCCGACCTCGGCTTGCCCGGGCCCGGCCGGACCGCGGTGGCCGACGCCTGCGACAAGTACCGGACCAGGCTGATCTGCCGTGCCGCCGGTGTCGCCGGTCCCGCCTTCGCGGTCGCGCGGGAATGGGATGAGATCGTGCGCGCCGCAGCCGAACTCGGCTATCCACTGGTGGTCAAGCCGGTCGACCTCTGCGGCGGGATGTTCGTGCGCCGGGTCTGCGACGAGGCCGAGTTGCGCGTCGCGGTGGACGCCATCGCCGGATTCCCGATCAACGCCCGAGGACAGCACCGCTCACCGAGCATCCTGCTCGAAGAGTGTGTGGACGGGCCGGAATTCAGCGTGGAAACCGTCACCGTCGCCGGGCAGACGACGGTGATCGGAGTGACCGACAAACGGATCACCGGCGCCCCCGCCTTCATCGAGTCGGGCCACATGTTCCCCGCGGCCCTCGAGCCCGGCGATACCACCGCGGTGGCCGAGCTGGCAGTCGCGGCGATCACCGCGCTCGGGCTCGACGCGACCGTCGCCCACACCGAGGTCAAACTCGGCGCGCAAGGCCCCCGCCTGATCGAGGTGAACCCCCGCCCCGCCGGGAATCGCATCACCGAACTGGTGCGACGGGTCACCGGAATCGACCTCACCGCCGTGCACGCCGACGCTGTCGCGGGTGGCAAGCCCGACGTCACACCCCGGGAGACCGGTATCGCCAGCGCGGCCGTCGCATTCGCGGTTCCGACGGATACCGGCCTGCTGACCACGGTGGACGGAGCACAGAACTGGGCGGCGGACCCCAGAATCGTGGAGCGCAAACTGGCGGACCCCGGCACCGAGGTGCGTCCCGCGACCGACAACAACACCTATCTCGGTCACGTCATGGTGGTGGACGACACGCACCGCACCACCGGCGATCTCGCACAGCGGTTGATCGCCGATCTCCGTTTCGACCTCGACGGTGCGCGATGATCGAGTCCGCCGTGCGCCCCGACTCCGTCGCCGAGCTCATCACGTGGGCGCGCCGGGGCAGGCTCGGACCCGAACCGGCAACCCTGCACGCGTCCACGGCGTTTCGCACCGCCTACGGCACCCGGCACGCGGGCCGCTCTCGCGGATACCGCAACGAGGTGCTGAGCCTGCGGGTCGGCGCGGCGGTGGGCTCGTGCGGTCTCGAACCCGGCACTGCCACCGACGATCTGGTCGACAGCTGTGTCGCGGCGACGATCGACGAGCTGCTCGAGCATCCCGTACCCGCGGTCCGCATCGCCGCGCTCGATGCCTATCTGATGCACGTGCGTCCGCATCCACACGCGGGCGGCGTGCGGGGCGAGCAGGTGGTGATCGAGGGGCCGACCTCGCTGACGAAGTCACGCCGCCGGGCGAGCACCGTCGTCGACCTGCTGCCCGCCGGGGTGTCGCGGGTGCTGGTGGTGGGCGTTGTCGGTTCGCTGCTCGCCGAATTGCGGGCGCGCGCCATCTCGTATCTACCGTGCGACCTCGCCGGTGGCGTCACCGAATGGGGTGAGCCGGTCTTCGAATCGGTCGCCGACGCTCCGTCGGACTACGACGCGCTGCTGGTCACCGGAATGTCGCTGGGCAACGAGACATTCGACGAATTCCGGGCCGTGGCGAACCGGCGCGGCCTGCCGCTGGTCCTGTTCGCCCAGACCGGCAGCGCGGTGCTGCCCTGGTTCCTCGGCGCGGGCGTGCACGCGGTCTCGGCCGAGCCCTACCCGTTCTTCTCCCTCGACGGCGGGCCGAGCGCCGTCGTCACCTATCGAGAGCTGTCATGACGTCCCCACAACCCGCGCTTCTGCAATTGATCGGCGGCACGCCCGCCGTGCCCATTCCGTCCGGAAACAGCTGGTACACAGCGAAGCTCGAGGCAGCGAGCGTGGCGGGCATGAAAGCCCGTGCGGCAGTGTCGATGTTGCGCGCCGCTGCGGCGAGAGGCGAGCTCGCGCCGGGCGCGACGATCATCGAATCCACCAGCGGCACTCTGGGACTCGGCCTGGCGCTGGCCTGCAAGGCACTGGGCCATCCGGTGCTGCTGGTGGTCGACGACGAGCTGGAACCCGATCTTCGCGCGTTGTTCTCGGCGTTTCAGATCCCGCTCGACGTGGTCACCGCACCGCACCCCACCGGTGGCTGGCAGCAGGCCCGGCTGGATCGGCTGGCCGCGTTGCTCGCCGCCACACCGGGCGCGTACTGGCCCGACCAGTACGACAACCCCGACAACGCGGGCGGCTATCAGGCGATGGGCGAGGAAATCCTCGCCCAGGTCGACGGCGTCGATGTGCTGGTCGCCTCGATCGGTTCCGGCGGGCACTGCGCCGGGCTCGCCCGGGTCCTGCGCACACGGTGGCCCCGGCTGCGGGTGATCGGGGTCGACGCCGTCGGCTCCCGGATCTTCGGCCAACCAGATCGCCGCCGGCTCATGCGCGGTCTCGGCAGCAGCATCCTGCCCCGCAATGTCGCCTACGCCGACTTCGACGAGGTGCACTGGGTCGACGCCGCCGAGGCGGTCGCGTCGTGTCGCCGGGTCGCGGCGGCCACCGGCATCGCGGGCGGCTGGAGCACCGGCGCCGCCGCCCTGGTCGCGGGTTGGGTCGCCGAGCGCGAACCCGACGCCCGCGTGCTGACCGTGTTCCCCGACGGGCCACACCGCTACCTGGGCACCATCTACAACGACGACTGGTGCCGAACCAACGGCCTTTTCCGCGCGCCCGCCCTCGAACCCACCACGATCGCCACCCCGGACAGCGCCGAGGTGCTCGGCTGGGGCCGATGTTCGATCGTCCGCGACCCTGCCGCCGAGGTGAGCGCGTGAGCACCGCAACGGCTTTCCGGCCCGGAACCGGCAGATGAACGGCATCGACACCTTCCGCGCGCTACCGGGGGCCGTACGGCTACTGCTCGTGAATCATCTTGTGGGCCATATCGGTTTCTACCTCCTCGTACCGTTTCTGGCCGACTACCTCCTCGACGACCTCGCGCTGTCGGCGGCCGTGGTCGGAATCGTGCTCGGGGTACGCAACCTCAGCCAGCAGGGTCTGTTCCTCGTCGGCGGCTCGGCGGCCGACCGGCTCGGCGCACGCGGCGTGATCATGGTCGGCCTGGCGATCAGGGCACTCGGCTTCGCGCTGTTCGCCGTCGGTGGTTCGCTGCCGGTGGTGCTGGCGGCCTCGGTGCTCACCGGTTTCGCGGGGGCACTGTTCAATCCGGCGGTCCGCGCGTTCATCGCCAGGGACAGCGGTGCGCATTCGGCGCAGGCCTTCGCGCTGTTCAACGTCTTCGGCAATGCGGGCTCCGCGATCGGGCCGGTACTCGGCACCGTGTTGATAGCGGCGGGATTCCGGATATCGGCCCTGGTCGCGGCGGCGATCTTCGCGGTGCTGGCCGTGGTGCAATGGCTACTGCTGCCCGCGCGACCGGTGCCCGCGCACGAGGGTGGGGTCGGTGCCGACTTCGCGACGGTGTTCACCGATCGCCGATTCTGGGCGTTCACCATCGCGCTGATGCCGATGTTCGCTTTGCAGAGCCAGATCTACTTCCTGTTCACCCTCCAAGCGCAGGACAGTGCCGGGCCCGGTCACGGTCCGGCGGCGGTGGCGACGCTGTTCGTGGTCGAGACGATCGCCGTGGTGGCGCTCCAGGTTCGGGTCACCACGGTGCTGGCGCGCAGACCACAGCGCGGGCCCGCGATGGCGCTCGGGATGGCCGTCATGGGCACCGCGTTCCTGCTGCCTCCCGCCATCGCGGGGGTTGTGCCGTTCGAGGGAAACAGCGTGGCGGGCACAGCGATCCGGATTGCCCCGGTGGTCGCGGCCGCGGTGCTGCTCGCGATCGGCGTGACCGCGGTGCAACCCTTCGTCAACGAGGCGATCGGCCGCTTCGCCGGAACTCGGCTGACCGGAACCTATTTCGGCGCGTTCTATCTGGCGTCCGGCCTCTTCACGGTCGTCGCCACCTCGATCACCGGCGCGGTCCTCGATCACACCGGCGGCCCCCTGAGCTGGCCGCCCTCGCTGCTGTGCGCCGCGGCCGGGTTGCTGTCGGCCCTCGCGCTGCTGCGGCTACACCACCGGAACCTGCTGCCCGGCCCCGTAGCGCTCCGGCCCGAACCCACACCGGTCACCGACGACCACACCCCCAGCGAAAGGCGATGACTCCGATGACCATTGACCTCGCCACGCCGGGAATCGGTGTCGGCCGCGCCTACGGAAGCTGCGGCGAATTGCTGCAGGGCGTCACCGAACAGAATCGGCATTTCCTGGTCACGCTCCCCATTCGGCGCGGCACGGTGGCCGTCTTCGAGCCGGGCGGCGACCGCATAGACGTGGTGCCCGAGGGCAAGTCGAAGGCGGCGCGACTCGCGAGCGGGATGGTCGGCAGATCGAGTGTGCTGCGCGGCGGGCGACTCACCCTGCACAGCGAACTTCCCGAAGGCAAGGGGCTGGCCAGCTCCACCGCCGACCTCGTCGCCACCGCCCGCGCGGTCGCCGACGCCGAGGGCCGCTCGGTGCCCGTCGCGGAACTCGAAGCCGACCTGCGCGCCATCGAACCCTCCGACGGCGTCATGTACCCAGGTACCGTCGCCTATTTCCATCGCGAGGTGCGGTTACTCGCCCGCCTCGGCACCCTCCCGGCACTGACGATCGTCACCGGCGACGAGGGCGGGTCGGTCGACACCGTCGAATTCAACCGGGGCGAACCCGGTTTCAGCGCCGCCGACAAGCGCGAATTCGACAGGCTGCTCGGCGAACTCGGCCCGGCGATCACCCACGGTGACATCGCCGCGATCGGCGCGGTGTCCACCCGCAGCGCCGTACTGAGCGCCGCATCGCGTGAGCGTCCGCATCTGGACGCGACCATTCGGGCAGCGCGCGCCATCGGCGCGGCCGGAGTCGTCGTCGCCCACAGCGGCACGACCACCGGAATCCTGCTTGCCGACAACGATCCACGTCTGCGCGAGCAAGTCCTCGCCTCGCACGAGATCTGCGCCGCCTTCGCCTGCTCGGTGGCGGTACATCACTCGTGGCGACCCGGCGTACAGCGCGCTCCCACCGTCGATCACCCACACCTGATGACGATTCCCCGAACAGAGAGCTCTCCGCGATGATCACCGTCGACCAGATCCGCTTCACCTACGACGGCCGAATCGCCCTCGACGACATCAGCTTCCGGGTGGAACCCGGCAGCACGCTCGGACTGATCGGCCCCAACGGTTCGGGCAAGTCCACGCTGCTGCGGCTGATGTATCGGGCGCTGCGCCCGGCCGGCGGATCCGTTGTCATCGACACGGTGCCCGTGGAGCGGCTGCGCGGGCGCGAGCTCGCGAGTCGCCTCGCCGTCGTCGCACAGGAAGCGCCGCCGGATACGCCGGTCACCGTGGCCGAGACCGTGCTGCTCGGCAGGTCGCCGTGGGTCGGTGCGTTCCAGGGGTATTCGCGCGCCGACCGGATCGCCGCCGCGGCCGCGCTCGAACACGTGGGGGCGCGGGCGCTGGCCGACCGCCGTTTCGCGACGCTCTCCGGCGGCGAACGCCAGCGCGTCCTGATCGCCAGAGCACTCGCCCAGCAGGCCGACCACCTGCTCCTCGACGAACCGACCAACCACCTCGACATCCGCTACCAGCACGAATTGCTCACCCTGGTCCGCGATCTCACCACGACCACCACGATCGTGGTGCTGCACGAGCTGAACCTGGCCGCCCGCTACTGCGACCGCCTCGTCCTGCTCGACCAGGGGCGCGTCGCCGCCGCAGGCACTGTCGCCGAGGTCCTGACCCCGCGGATCCTCGAACCCGTCTACAAGATCCCCGTCCGCCGAACGTCGGCCTTCGGCGCTGTCCAGCTCCTCTTCGGCCCGGCTACCGAACCGCCCGCCACAACATCTCCGTCCGAGACCCGAGAGGCGGCCACGACATGACCGCGACCCTGGTGGCCGATCCGGCCATCGACGACCTCGACCACGCCCGCCACCGCGGCCGCGCACTGCTGCTGACGACCGCGCTGACCATCGCGCTCGCCTGCACGCTGGTGGTCGCGGCCGGGCTCGGGCCGGTCGCCGTCCCGCCGGGCACCGTGGCGCGGATCATCGGCCACCATGTCTTCGGTCACCCGGTATCCGTCGATTGGAGCGCCGCCCAGGACTCCATCGTCTGGCTGGTGCGGGTACCGCGCGTGCTGCTCGGCGCACTAGTGGGCGCCGCCCTGGCGATCACCGGCGCCGTCTTGCAGACCATCGTGCGCAACGTGCTCGCCGACCCCCACATCCTCGGCGTCACCTCGGGCGCGTCGACCGGCGCCGCGGTGTATCTGTTGTTCGGGGTCGCCGCGGCGACCACAGCCACCGCCCTCGCGGCGAGCGCGTTCATCGGCGCGCTGATCGCCACCGCGCTGCTGTTCGTGATCTCGCGGATCAACGGCCGGCTCACCTCGCTGCGGCTGCTGCTCGGCGGGGTCACCATCGGCTACATCTTCTCGGCCGCGACCAGCTTCCTGATCTTCGCCTCCGACCGGCCCGAAGGCGCGCGCACCGTGCTGTTCTGGCTGCTCGGCTCGCTCGCGCCCGCCGCCTGGTCCTCGGTGGCGACCACCGTCGCCGTGGTCGCGGTGGCACTGGTCGCGGTGCTGTTGATGGCGCCCCGGCTGGACGCACTGGCCGCCGGTGACGACACCGCGCGCACGCTCGGCATCGCACCGAACCGAATTCGGCTGTGGGCGTTGCTGATCGTCGCACTCGCGGTCGGCGCGGTGGTCGCCGTCGCCGGGGCGATCGGCTTCGTCGGGCTGATCGTGCCGCACGTGGCCCGGCTGTGTACCGGTGGCACACACCGGCACCTACTGGTGGTCAGTGCATTGATCGGCGCGCTCTTCCTGGTGATCGCGGATGTGGCCGCGCGCACCGTCTTCGCACCACGCGAACTGCCGATCGGCATCGTCACCGCCGCGGTCGGCGCCCCGCTGCTACTCGTCCTGATCCGCCGCTTCCGTGCGACCGGCGAGTCCTGAATCCGCACTCCACCCCTGTGCCCCGGTCACAACGACCGGCCGATCCCCGCCACCGATTGATGAGGACCAACACCGTGTTCACCCGTGTCATCTCCGCCCGCCGCTCCGCCGTTCCCGTACTCGCCCTACTCACCAGTGCGATCGTCACCGGTTGCGGCACAACAGCTCCCGCCACCGAACCCTCGGCAAGCGGTTTCCCGCTGACGATCTCGAGCTGCGGTCGCGACGTCACCTTCTCCTCGCCCCCACAGCGCGTCGTCACGGTCGGTTCCATCGCCGCACCGCTGATCGCCGCCGCGGGCGCCGCGGACCGCATCGTCACCCGCACCTTCGAAGCCGCTGCCTTCCCCGGCCAGTACGGCGAGGCATTGCAGGGCATCGAAATCACCGCGCCCACCGCCGAACTCGCCCGCGAGGAGATCATCAGCCGGTCCCCCGACCTGGTCGTGAGCGTCGAAGGACTCTCGGTGACCCCCGACGACCTCGCCCAGGTGAACATCCCGCTGATCGTGACCCGCGGCTACTGCCGCGACGCGGCGGGCACCTTCGACGACGTCTTCGCCGACATCACCCTCTACGGAAAGCTCTTCGGCACCGAGAACGCGGCCGACGCCGAAGTCACCACACTGAAGCGGCGAGTACAGGCGGTGACCGAACGGCACAGTGGCACACCGACTCCCCGTCCCGCCGCCGCGCTGATCCTGTCGCGCGACGGCGCCCAGCTCAAGGCCTACGGCGCCAAGAGCACCGTCCACGAACAGCTGAAGATCCTCGGTCTCGGCAATATCTACGGCCAGATCGACAAGCGCAACTTCGAAGCCAACACCGAAACACTCATCGCCGCCGACCCCGAAGTGATCATCCTGCTCACCCAGGGCGACCAGACACCCGAATCGGTGCGCGCCGCCCTGCGCCAACGTCCCGAACTGGCCGGGCTGCGTGCGATCCGAGAGAACCGGATCATCGTGGCGCCCTTCGGTTACACCGGCCCGGGGCCGGTAGCCGTCGAGGGTCTGGAAGTACTCGACCGCGAATTGGCGCAGCTGCGATGACCGCCACCACCACCGGCTACCTCGTCCGTGAGGCAGGCACCGAGGATCTCGCGGGCGCGCGCAGCGTCATGCTCGACACCTTCTACCAGGTGTTCGGCATCGGCTATCGGCCCGAATACCACCAGGATGTGATCGACCCGGACACCGCGTATCTGCGGCATCCGCGCCACCGGCTGTGGGTCGCCGAGCACGAGGGCGTCATCGTCGGTACCACCGCGATCCGGGCGCAGGGGCCCGCGCATCCCCCACATCCGGCCGAGCTCACGCGCCGATATCCCGACGAGACCACCGCGCAGCTGTTCCGGGTCTATGTGCGGCCCGAGCACCATCGACGCGGACTGGCCACCCGGCTGGTCGCCGCGGCGGTCGAGCACGTTCGCGCCACCCCAGCTTTCGAGCGGCTGTACCTGCACACCGACGCCCGGACACCCGGTGCGCTCGAATTCTGGCTGACCTTCGGCCACATCGTGTGCGACGCCCGAGGACCACACGACGGCTTCCAGACGGTGCACCTCGAAATTCCGCTGGATCGCGGCGGTGAACAGCCGGGCTGACGGGTCGTCGCTGGCGCGGTGACGGCATACACGGCACTATCGAACGCGTGGAACACTTGCGAATCGCGCGACGTTCGGGTGCTGTGTCGTGACCGCGCTGGCTCCCGGCGAGAACCGGCCCGCGCCCGGTGATCAACTGACCGTCACGGTCGCGAGTTCGGCGTCGGTCGACGTGTCGGCCCTGCTGGTGAACGCGGCGGGCAAGGTGCGCTCCGACGCCGACTTCGTCTTCTTCAATCAGCCGACCGGGCCGGGTGTGGTGTACCGGCACGGCAACGGCGGACCCGACGTGGTGGGCGTGCAGACCTCGGCATTGCCCGCCGATGTGGACAAGGTGGTGGTCACCGCGAGCCTCGACGGCCGTGGACCCGCGACGTTCGCCGCCGTCGGCACCTTGACCACCACCATCGAATCCGGCTCCACCGCACTGACTTTCCCGATCCCCGGGCTCACCACCGAAAGCGGTGTGGTGTGCGTGGAGATCTATCGCCGCAACGGCGCGTGGAAGGTCCGCGCGATCGGCCAGGGGTACGACGACGGGCTCGCGGGTATCGCATCGGCCTACGGGGTGAACCTCGACGACGACCCCGCACCCGCTGCGGCACAGGGCAATTCCGGTGCCGTGGCGGGCACTGCCGGCGACCCCCGAGGTGCACCCGGCCCAGGTCACCCGCCGCCGCCCCCTCCCGGTTCCCACGCCCCGATGCCACCCGGCCGATTCGCGCCGCCCCCTGTTCCCGGTCAGCCGGGGACGCCATCCGGCTACCCGGCCGCACCCCCGCCGGGCGCACCTGCCTACCCAGCAGCGCCCCCACCGCCCTACCCGCCACCCGCCTACGGACAACCCGGCGGACCCGCTCAACAGCCGACGTATGCATCTCAGCAAGGAGCCCAGCCCGTGCACAGCGACCTGTTCGACCCCTCGCATGCCGAGGTCAACGGCCTCGGTATCCAGAAGCAGGGCGGCAAGATGGTGAAGGTCGGCATGAACGGGGAGGTGATGGCGCGGTCCGGGTCCATGGTGGCCTACCAGGGTGACCTGAAGTTCGAGGCGCTCGGTTCCGGCGGCATCGGCCGCGCCATCCGCCAGCACCTCACCGGCGAAGGCGTGCCGCTGATGAAGGTGACCGGCCGCGGCGACCTGTTCCTGGCCAACAGCGCCGCCGACGTGCACATCATCGACCTCGACGGCACCGACGGACTCACCATCAACGGCGCCAACGTGCTCGCCTTCGACTCCACGCTGCGCTACGACATCGGCCGCGTCCAGGGCGCCGCGGGCTACGCCTCCAACGCGGGCCTGTTCAACTGCGTCTTCACCGGCCGCGGCCGCATCGCCATCACCACCCACGGCACCCCGGTCGTCCTCACCGTCGACCAGGCCACCTACGCCGACCCCAACGCCGCCGTAGCGTGGTCGTCGAGCCTGCAGACCGGCATCAAGCGCAACGACTCCTTCGGCCTCGGTCGCCTGATGGGCCGCAGCACCGGCGAAGCGAGCACCCTCGCCTTCTCCGGCCGCGGCTTCGTCATCGTCCAGCCCTCCGAACTTCCCCCGGGCGGCCTCATCGGCGGCACCGGCGGCGGCCAGCAAGCGGGCACCGGCGGCAGCATCTTCGGCTGACCCGAACACGGAAAAGGCCGATACCCGCTCAGCTGCGGGTATCGGCCTTTTGTCCTGCCTGCTAGTTCGCGCGCTCCTTGCGGGCCTGGCGGCGGGCCTCACGCATGTCGTTGAGTTCCTGTTCCAGGCTCTCCGCGATGCGGAACTGGCCGGTGTCGTAGATGCTGGTCGGCTCGATCGCCTCGTAGCCGAAATTGGCTTCGGCGAACGCCTTTTCGACCCGGGCCTCGATATCGGAGATGGCGCTCTTGCGGGCGGCTGGAACCGAATCGGTGGCCGGCTCCGGCTTGACCGGCTCCTTGGCGGGCTCCGGTGCCACCACGGGCGCGGGAGCGGACTTCTTCGCGGTGGCCTTGTCCGCGGAGGACGGCTTGCCGATGCCGAAGCGCTTGCGCTTCTCCGGCGAGCGGCCGTTGCCGTTGGTGACCGGCTCGGGGGGAGTCCAGGCGGGTTCGCGGGTGATCGGCGTGGTCGCGGCCGTTTCGGTGGCAGCGATCGCCTCGGCGCGCGCCGCGCCCGTCATCGGCGGGGTGTAGGTGAGGCGGATACCCTCGGAGGCCTGGCGGCCGAGGATGTTGTCGGCGGGGTCGGGCAGGTCCCTGACCTGGCTGGTCGCGCGAGTGATGGCCAAGCCGTACCGGGCGCTGACCGCGTCGTGGATCAGTAGCGCGACACCGATCATCACCGGCGCGACCGCGTGCACGGCAACGTCGTACCAGCGCCCTTCCCGCACGTAGGGATAGGTGTTGAGGGTGACGGTGAGCCCCAGCAGCGCGAGCTCGGCGAGCGCGACCTGGCGGCGGTTGTCGATCACGCCCCACTCGGCGACCTTGTTCGTGCCGACCATGATGATGATCAGACACACGCTGATCATCGCTTCGAGCAGGTAGCTGAACCAGAACAGCGGATCGCTCGGCCCACCGGGCGCGATGTTCTGCTGCACGTTCACCGCGGACCACAGCATGCCCGCGCCGACCACGCCGGCCAGTGCCTTCAGCGACCACGACCGGTGCCGGTACAGCGAAGCGAGCTTCGCGTGCGGGCTCGATTCGCGACGCTGGGACGCCATCGCCTTCCTGGCGAGCAGCAGATCTCGCATGTCGGCCTTCTCGATCGCTTCGGTGGTCTGTCGGCTGCGGTCCGATGCGGACGCCATCGCCTGGGTGTGCTTCCAGCGCTGTTCGCGATCCTGTTCACGGATGCGTTCGGCGAGTTCGCGTTCGGCGCGCAGCTCGTCTTCGGAGAGCGCGTCGGTGAGGGCCGGATCGAATTGGTAAGCGAGACGCCCGCGGGCACGTTCGACTCGCTGGGCGAGCTGGCTGACGTCGTCCTCGAGACCGGATTCGATCGTCATGCCAGACCACCGCCCCGGGCGCGCGAAGGCAGGCAGGTGACCACAGGTGTGAACGGCACGGACCATTCTTACAGCATGTCTGGAAACTCCGATAGTTTTCAGGCACCGCCCTTCTCGGGCGTCGTCGATTCACAGCGCGAGCGCAGCGTGAATTTCGGTTCCCGCTTCTCCCGGGACGGTTTCGCCGACACCCAGAGGGTGACGGTCAGCGCCTTCCCGTCGGCGGACTTTGGTTACCCGGCCTCCTGCTCGGGGGTCCGGGGATCGTGAAAAGTTCTGGTGCATCGTCGGCCACATGGCAAGATTGATCGCCGCGTTGTGGTCACGATCTGCGCTGAACCCACACTCGCAGAGGAATACTCGATCGGCCAACGACAGGGCCGCACTGATCGTTCCACAGGCAGAGCAGCGTTTGCTCGATGGATACCAACGATCCGCAATGATGACGGTGCCGCCACGCCATGCCTGTTTGTAGGTCAGCAGTCGAGCGAAGCCGGCCCATCCGGCATCGCTGATAGCGCGAGCCAGACGGTGGTTACCGAGCATCCCCGCTACGTTCAGGTCTTCGATCACGATCCGGTCGTGGGTCTTGACCAGTGTGTTAGCGACCTGATGAGCGAAATGACGGCGAATATCGGCAACTCGACGATGGTGGCGTCCAAGCCGCACGACCGCCAGGTGATGGTTATGTGACCCCTTCTGTTTGCGAGACAACGACTTCGCCAGGTGTCGTCCCCGACTGAGCCCAGCGGCCAACGGTTTAGGAGCGGTATCGAAGCGGGCGACCTCGGCCCCGTCGGCAGTAGCGGCGACAGCAAATACTGTCAGCCCGCGGTCGATCCCGACCCAACCCTGGCAATCGCTGTCTTTGCGCGGCTGATGACGGTGCGCCGGATGCAGATCCGACGATTCGGTAGTCAGGCTGATCCACCAGCGTCGGGAACGGTAGGAGACGGTGGCGTAGAGGATCTTCGCCCGTCCTTTGGCGAGCAACCTTCGTAACCGGCGAGTATCTTCACGTACCCTGACCGCACCGATCCCGGGCAGAGTCACTGACCGCGCTGTGTCGTGGTCACCGACCCGGACAGACGCCCGCCCGGTTTTCGCCTGGATGCTGCGGAGCCGAAACGACGGGACAGTCTTGCCCTTACTCTTGAAACGGGGAAACCCGATCCGCGTACCTGCGCGTTTGCCTGTCCTGGATTCCGAGAATGCGGCCAGTGCACTACTGCAGTCGGCGGCAGCTTCCTCGAAGACTTGCTGGCGGACCTGATTGCGCCACGCCAGGCCGGTCACCTCGATCTCGGTGATCCCGGACGCGTCGACAGCGAAGACCCTTCCTGCTGCTTCGGTCTTCTTCCAGGCGTTGAACGCGTTGATCAGGTCGAACCGCGTCCACGGAACCGGATACTCAGGGTCGATTTTACGTTGCGTGAGCGCGGTTTTCACGAAAGCTAGGCTTTGGTTGAACGCGAATCTGGCCGCGCCGGCATGACGGACGAGCACGACGGACTGCTCGACCGTAGGGTCGAGGCAGTACCGGAAAGTCGTGTGGCGGCTCATCATCAGCGAGTGTGACACAGGCCACCGACATCACACTGAACGCGCAGCCACAGGACAGTTCCAGGTTTCAAGTGCGCTCAGAGCGGACACCTCGAGGTGACCTGCGTTGATTTCGCGAACACTTGTCGGAGCTCCGTGTCATGCTGTGCGGCACCACTGGGGAGTGGGTGGACTGACTCGAAGGGGACGAGCATGTCTACGGAGGGAACTGTGTTGTCGCCCGCGCCGCATTGCGAGCCGCGGTTGGAGGGTGGGGAAGAGGTGCCGCGGTCTGTGGCCGTGAATACCGCTGCGCCCCACCGGATTACTGGTTCCGGTCGCCCGAGGGCCGCGGGCGGGACGCCGGCGAGTATCCGCAGGGCAGTGCGCGCGTCCTGCACGCAGGCAGCGCCTACCGGCGAATCTGTCGCGACCGCAAAGCGATTCGCCGAGCAGGTGCTCCGGCTGCTCCTGGAGGTGGTCGATCGGCGCAGATCGTCGACTCACCTGCGCGCTCACACAGACGCGCGAGTGCTCGCCGCCATCAACACCATGCTCGCGCAGGACCTGGTCCCCGGCCGGGGCTTGGGCGGCGCCACCCTGACCCGCGTGAAACTGACCGCGACACAAGACGGTGCCGCCGAAGTCTTCGCCTCGTATCAGCGTGGGCCGCGGACCCTCGCTATCGCCGGCCGCATCGAGTCGACCAAGGACAGTTGGCGCTTGGTCGCGGTGCGGATGTTCTGATCGCCGGGACGGTCGAAGCGTGGATGTCGAAGTCGATATCGACGAGCTCCTCAGCGAGGTCTGTCGACTGCCTCAACGCAGCGCGGTGACGCCCGAGAAGTCATGGGGTGCGCGGTGATTGCGATCGGAAAGGCTGCCGAGAGAGTGGTCGGGATGAAGGCCGAAGTATTGCCTGCGGGTCCGGCTGGTCCAGGCCAGCGCGGCCGCGGCGGCGATGCGGTGGAAGTGGACGGTGTAGCCGTGTTCGTAGATGCGCAGCAGGGCGTAGCCCCCGGGGTACTCCTTCACGGCAGCTACCTCCAGATATTCGACGTGGCCGGAATCGGGGCGGCTGCGGCGATTCCGGTGGGTGTGGCCGCTGTGGTGCAGGAATACTCCAGGGGTCGTTCGATAGCAGGCTTGCAGTGCGGCCACGCTCGCACGATCGAGAACGAAACCGGGGCCGCCGGGGTTGCTCAGTGCCGCATAGCGGGTCGCGGGGTGGTGTCCGAAGATCAGCGTCGGGCGGTCGGGGTCGGCGGCGAGTGTCGCGCGGAGCTCGGCCAGTTGGTCGGCGTCGATCGTGCCGCCGGAACCTCGCCTGCGCGTGGTGTCGAGACCGATCAGGCGCAAGCCGCCGAGCTCATGGCAGGTGAGTTGACCGAACGGCTGAAACACCGTGCCCCAGTGATCATTCGCGCCGCGCGCAACGTCGTGATTGCCACGGCAGACGAAGTGATCGCTGCCCGCCTTGCCCCAGGCGTCCAGACGCGTCGCGATGCCCGCGGACTGTTCGGCGGTGCCACAATCGGTGAGATCGCCCGCGACCACCAGATGATCTGCCGCGCGCTCGGGTCGGCGGATGTCGTGCAGCAGTGCCTCGGTCATCACCTGCGGGTAGTGGCCGTCGTCGTGGCGCAGCCCCGGCGGCAGCCCGGCGACGATCAAGCCGCTGCGGTCCTCGCCCCAGTGCAGGTCGTTGGCGAGGGCGATCGTGCGCAGCAGTCGGCCCGGCGGTGGCGGCGCGGTCAGGAAAACGCCCGTGACCTCCGGAGTTCCAGGGCGCCGAGTCACCCAGGTGCGGCCGGGAACAGCGGTTTCGCCGTCGGAGCAGGCCCGGAAGCGATATCGGCGGCCCGGCTCGAGGCCACGCACTTGCGCGTAGTGGTGCGCGGTGCGACGGCCGTCGAGGTAGCGGGTCACCGGTGCGGCCGAGCTGTCGGCGGGCGCGAGCAGCACTTCGGTGTCGGCCGCGGCCGGGTGCAGCTGCCCCGCGCGATCACGTCGGCGGGTCGACCACGTGAGGATCGCGGTGTCGTGAGTGACCGTGACGACCTCGAGATCGGTGACGACGAGCCGATCACGCACGCCGTTCCACGAGTACGGCCGCGCCATCGGCGCGCGCACGGTTGCCGCCGCCGCCCCCGAGGCGGCGTTGACCAACCACGCGGTGTGCAGTCGCGGATCGAGCATGCCGGGCTCCGTTCGCCGTCTCCGGCTGACGGTACGGCGCCCGGCTGAACACCCGTGGGCGGTGATGTGGACATTGATCGCCCGGGTAGCGACCGGAAAGCGAGGACGCCGCCGCTAGTCGTTGCGTGGCTTCTTCCGGAGCTGCTGTGTCCCATCGCTGTGCGGTGGGTCGCTGTCGAGTCCGTCGGGTAGCCGCCGCGCCCCACTGGCTACCTCGGCAATGAGATCGTCGTAACCACAAGCCAATTCGTGCAGGCGTAATTGCGCGGCGCGCAGTTGGGCCTCGGCGCCGCAGGCCAGCGCGCGGTAGGTGAGCGCGGCGAAATGGGCCATGCGGTCCACGACGGCGCCGATGCTCTCGGTGTGCATCGGCGCCGAGGTCGCCGGAGTGGGTGAGCGGATCACGACCCAGCGGTCGATCTCGCAGACCAGACGCGCACGCGCCCAATCGATCTCGCTGGTATCGCCGGGAATCTGCTGTTCGCGGCGTTCGTGCAGCGTGGCCAGCTCGTGCGCGGCGGAGAGGACGGGGTCACTGGCACCGGCGACCCCGCAGACCGCCTGCATCATCTGTGCTCGGTCCGGCAGTACCGGTTCCGGTCCGGGTCGTCCCGTCGAACCGCTGCCGTCCGTGTCCACTGTTGCCGCACCGTCCCCGTCGTCGGTTTTGTACCGCTTGTCGAAGGACATTCGTCTCGGCGGGGACGACGGATAGGTCACGAAATGACCCCCCAACAGCGAAAACCGGCCGTGAACAGGTGTTCACGGCCGGTCGGGATCACCGATCGAGCTGGAGTATCACAGGCTCCGGGCGATGATTTCCTTCATGATCTCGTTGGTGCCCGCGTAGATCAGCTGGACGCGGTTGTCGACCCACATGCGGGCGATCGGGTACTCGTTCATGTACCCGTAGCCGCCGAACAGCTGCAGACAGGTGTCGGCGATCTGCATCGCCTTGTCGGTGGTCCACCACTTCGCCATGGCGACGGTGGGGATGTCGAGTTCGCCGCGGATGTGCTTCTCGACGCAGTCGTCGATGAACACGCGCGCGATGCGGGCCTCGGTGGCGACCTCGGCCAGCTTGAACTTGGTGTTCTGGAAACCGAACACCGGACGGCCGAACGCCTCGCGCTCCTTGGTGTAGCGCAGCGTGTGGTCGAGGGCGACCTCCATGCCCGCGACCGCGCCCATCGATACGATCAGGCGCTCCTGGGGCAGCTGCTGCATCAGCTGGATGAAGCCCTGACCCTCCTGGGTGCCGAGCAGGTTGGTCACCGGGACGCGCACGTCCTCGAAGAACAGCTCGGAGGTGTCCTGGCCCTTCTGGCCGATCTTGTCGAGCACGCGACCGCGACGGAACCCTTCGCGATCGGCCTCGACGAGGACCAGCGAGACGCCGGAGGCGCCCTGGGTGGGGTCGGTCTTGGCGACCAGGATGATCAGGTCGGCCTGTGCGCCGTTGGTGATGAAGGTCTTGGAGCCGTTGATGACGTACTCGTCACCGTCACGGATCGCCTTGGCCTTGACGGCCTGCAGGTCGGAGCCGGTACCGGGTTCGGTCATCGCGATGGCGCCGACGACCTCGCCGCTGGCCATCTTGGGCAGCCAGTGCTTCTTCTGCTCCTCGGTGCCGTAGGCGAGCACGTAGTGGGCCACGATGCCGTTGTGCAGGCTGACGCCCCACGAGGTGTCGACCGCGCGGGCCTGCTCCTCCATGAGCACGGCCTCGTGCGCGAAGGTGCCGCCACCGCCGCCGTACTCCTCGGGGATCGAGATGCACAGCAGGCCGACTTCGCCCGCCTTGTTCCACAGGTCGCGGTCGACGTGGTGCTGCTCGCGGTACTTGTCGATGTTGGGGACAAGTTCCTTGGCCATGAACGCACGGGTCATGTCACGCAGGGCGTCCAGGTCCTCGTCCATCCAGCTGGACCGATTGGCGGCCATCGAGTCTCCTTGTTCGGCTCGGCACAGCACCGGCCCAGGCGTGACCGGTGGTTACGGACACCAGTGTGCCGCAGTATTGGCGTCGTGACAATAGTGCTGCCGAAATGGCCTCTCACCAGCGCATCATGGGTAACGGTGAGAATGGATGGATGAGCGCGCGCCGGACCGTCAGCTCCACCAGCTTGAGGTGGAAGCCGCTGTCGGGGTACCGCCGCATCAGCGCGGAGTAGGCCGCGTAGGGCAGTCCGTAGCGCCGCGCGCCGAACGTCACGTCGATCAGATCGGCTCGCCGGAACAGCTCCACCGGATCGGTCGCGCCCCCGGCCGGGCGCACACGATGGTGGTCGCGGATCATCTCGGTGACGAGCTCGGCGAGGTCCTCCCGGTCGTGCGTGATCAGCCAGTCGCCCGCCAGCGCGCACGACGGTTCGAGATAGTCGAAGGTGCATGCTGCCCAGATGCCGAGATCGTGGAAGGTCGCCGCGGTGCGGAACTCCTCGCGCGAACTCGGCGGCGGCCCCGGCTCGCCGCTGCGGGCGAACAGGAGATCGGCTGAGCGCAATACCCGCAGCACATGATGGAAATAGGCCTTGCGGTCGGCGCCGAGCCGGGCGGTCCACGGTTCGAGTCTTTCGGCGATCGCCTGGTCGAGTTCGCTTGTGTGCTCGGTCAATTCGTCACTCCGAAGTAGATCTCACGGGCGTTTGCGAACCCCCCGGCACCCCCCGAACCAACCCTAGGTGTCCGCGATGGGCGCCGCTCTGCGAAACGGAGTTTCTCTCGAACAGTCGATGAGAGCGGCCTCGGAGAACCTGGTTGGATTCCAGATGTCCGCTCAGAACAGCGTCATCGGCTCGTCGGACTCGGGCGTCGGCTGGGCGGGCAGGTCGGGGACGATCGCACGGACCTCGTCGTGGAAGCGGCGAGCCAGGCCACGGGCCGCGGCATTGTCGGGCGTGTGCACGAAGACCGTCGGCGAGCGACCTTCGCGCAGCCACCCCGCGACCGTCTCCACCCACGGCTGCCAGCCCGCCACGGTGCGGTCGGTGTCTGCGCGCCCGTGGTAGCGCACGATCGGGTACTCGGTGAGCGCCCGCATCCGGCGCGGAACGCGAGGCTTCTTGGCCCGTGCCTCGAATTCGGAGGGGTCACCCGGTGGCCCGTCGAACAGGACCGTCGTGTCGAACGGCACCCATTCGGCCCCGATCCGCCCGAGCACCCGTTCCAGCTGCACGGCGGCCCGCTCGTCTTCGAAGAACGCTGGATGACGCACTTCCACGGCGCTGCGCAGTCCACTGGGCAGCTCGCGCTGGAAGCGCGCGAGGGCGCCGAGATCGGTCGGGCCGAACGACGCGGGCAACTGGATCCACAACGCGTGCACCCGGGGCCCGAGCGGCGCCATCACGTCGAGGAACGCACCGAGTTCGGCGCCCGCGTCGACAAGCCGGCGCTCGTGCGTCACCGCCCTCGGCGGCTTGAGCACGAACCGGAAATCGGGCGCGGTCTGTCGCGCCCACGACTCGACGGTGGACGCGGACGGCGTCGCGTAGAACGTGGTGTTGCCCTCGACCGCACCGCAGTGCCCGGCGTAGGCACGCAAGCGCTCCCCCGGCGCGGGCAACCGCTGCTGCCACTGCGGATGCGTCCACATCGCACACCCCATCCGCAGCTCACGCACAGGCCGACGGTAATACAGCGACCGGCCGCCCCTAAAATGAGACCGGTTGCCACCAGTTCGCCCTGTGCGCGGGCGGCGGGAGTAGCGGTGTCCGGCCGAGCAGGTCGGCGACCGTACGACCGCCACATCCATGAATTCCGGTGCGCGCACAACGGAAAGGGCCTGTGATGGCGATTCTCACCACCGAGCGGCCCAGTGCTGTCTCCGTCACCCGCGCGTGGCTGGGCGTGTCCGCCGCCATGGTGGCGATCGCGTGGGGCGGCAACGAGTTCACACCACTGCTGGTGATGTACAAAGCCCACGGCCTTGCGCTGACCGCGGTCGACCTGCTGCTGTTCTACTACGTCCTTGGCATCGTGCCCGCCCTGCTCATCGGCGGCCCACTGTCCGACCGGTTCGGCCGCCGCCCGTTGATGCTGCCCGCACCGCTGATCGCCGCGGCCGGTTCGCTGCTGCTCGCGGTGGGCGCGGCCTCGGTGCCGATGCTGGCGGCCGGGCGGATGCTGTGCGGTGTCGCGCTCGGACTGGCGATGGCGGTCGGCGGCAGCTGGCTCAAGGAATTGTCGCAACCTCCGTTCGCCGCGGCTGCCACGGGCAAGGGTGCCCGGCGATCCGCGATGAGCCTGACCGCCGGGTTCGCTCTCGGCGCGGGTGTGGCGGGAACCCTCGCGCAGTGGGGTCCGCTGCCCGATTCGACCGCCTATCTCGTCAATGCGGCGCTCTGCGTCGCGACCGCGTTCTGGGTGGCCCGAACCCCGGAAACCGTGACCCGCCGAGCGAATCCGGGCAGGCTGCGCGACGACTTGAAGATCCCGGCCGCCGGGCACCGGCGGTTCCTGCGGGTGGCGGTGCCGATCGCCCTGTGGCTGTTCACCGCCAACGCCACCGCCTACGCGGTCCTGCCGACGCTGATGCTGCCGCGCGTGCAGCAGGCCCCGATCGCCTTCTCCGCCCTGGTCACCATGGTGACGCTCGGCTGCGGATTCACCATCCAATCGGTGGCGCGACGCATCGACCGTCCCGGCACCGCGCGCGCGGCGGTGGTCGCGCTCGTGCTGCTCACCACCGGCATGGTCCTGGCGGCGTGGACGGCGGCCACTTTGAGCATCTGGGTGACGCTGCTGACCGCCGTGGTGCTCGGCAGCGGCTACGGCATCGGCCTCGTCGCCGGGCTGCAGCAGATCGAACGTCTCGCGGGCCCCGGCGACCTCGCGGGCTTGAACGCGGTCTTCTACTCGGTGAGCTACCTCGGCTTCGGCGTGCCCGCGGTCCTGTCGTCCCTGCACAGCGGCCTCGGTTTCGGCTACCCCGCCATGTATCTGGTCACCGCCGCGATCGCCGCCGGCTGCCTCGCGCTCGTAGCGGCGAACTACCGCGAACGGATCTGAGCGGAATCCCTCCCCGCTGAAGCCCGTCGCCCGCACATCGGCCGACCTCGACGATCCGCGACCGCGCGTTACGGTGGATCGGGTGAGCACCGACCCCGTCGAAACCCTTCTCCGCTGGCAGCATTCCGGGGCGGTCTGGCGGGTTGTCAGCCGCAGGCCCGACTCCGTGACCGTCGCCCTCTACGAATGCACCGGCGGACAGGAAGTAGACCGCATCACCTCCACCGATCCCGCCCTCCTGCGGTTTCTCGGCGAACGCGCCACCAGCGAGGACTGACCCGCCCGCGGTGAACAGGGTTACGCTGGTTGGCGTTATCGCTTCACGCCAGTCGGCCCGCACACGGCCGGATCGCCAAGTGAGGAGAGACCATGTCGGCCCCTACCGGACTACCCGCTGGAACCTGGGTCATCGACCCCGCGCATTCCACGCTCCAGTTCTCCGTGCGTCATCTGATGGTGAGCAAAGTGCGCGGCCGCTTCACCGATTTCGCGGGCACGCTCGTGGTTCATCCCGACGGCACCGCCGACGCCGATGTCGAGATGAAGGTGGCCTCCGTCACCACCGACAACGCGCAGCGAGACGGGCACTTGGCCAGCGCCGACTTCTTCGATGTCGCCAACCACCCGATCGCCACCTTCAAAGCCACCGGTTTCAAGGCGCTGAGCACCGAATTCTCCGTCACCGGCGACTTCACCATCCGCGGCAACACCCACCCGGTGACCCTCGAGGTCGAATTCCTCGGCACCGGCCCCGGGATGGCCGACGCCCCGGTCGCCGGCTTCTCCGCGACCGCCACCATCAACCGCCGCGATTTCGGCCTCACCACCGACATACCGATGGCCGACGGCGGCGCCGTGATCGGCGACAAGATCAACCTCTCGCTCGACGTCGAGGTCGGCCTGCAGAGCTGAGCGGCACCGAGCACAGGAGGGGCGCATGTCAGGACGACGTTTTCGAGCCGGCCTAGCCGCCGGGCTCCTGGTGCTGGTCGCGGCCTGCGGCGGCTCGCCCACCGAATCCGGGACAGAATCCGCCGCCCCACCGGCGCCGGCGATCTCGGTCGCGCCGCAAGACGGCGCGAC